>CALMLJ010000122.1 GCA_937868025.1 uncultured Acidimicrobiaceae bacterium | reverse complement strand
GGCCACGCGGGAACGCCGAACACCGGCAACCTGCTCGAGGTCAACAACCTCTCGGTGTTCTTCGACACGTCGCGGGGCACCGTGCGGTCGGTCGACGACATCTCGTTCACGCTCGCCCGCGGCCGGACCCTCGGCATCGTCGGTGAGTCGGGCTCGGGCAAGTCGGTGACGTCGAAGGCGATCATGGGGCTCCTGCCCCGGCAGGGCCGTCGCATCGAGGGGAGCATCCGCTACGAGGGCCGCGAGATCGCGGGGCTGAGCGGCGCGGAGTACCGGCCGCTGTGGGGCACCGAGATGGGCATGGTGTTCCAGGATCCGATGACGTCGCTCAACCCGGTCATGAAGATCGGCAAGCAGATCACCGAATCGCTGCAGCTGAACCTCGACATGGACCGCCAGACTGCCAAGGACACGGCGATCGGCCTGCTCGGCGCCGTCAAGATCCCGGCGCCCGAGAAGCGCTTCGGCGAGTACCCCGGCCAGCTGTCGGGCGGCATGCGCCAGCGCGTGGTCATCGCGGTGGCGCTGGCGTGCGGCCCGAAGCTGCTGTTCGCCGATGAGCCCACGACGGCGCTCGACGTGACGGTGCAGGCCCAGATCCTCGATCTGCTCGCCGACCAGCAACGCGATCGCTACATGGCCATGGTGCTCGTGACCCACGACCTCGGCGTCGTGGCCGGACGAGCCGACGAGATCGCGGTCATGTACGCCGGCCGCATCGTCGAGCGGGCATCGACCCGGTCGTTGTTCGGCCACATGAAGCACCCGTACACCGAGGCGCTGCTCAAGTCGATCCCGAAGCTGTCGAGCGCGAGCCACACCCGCCTCGACGCGATCGGTGGCGCTCCGCCCAACCTCATCAGCCCGCCGACGGGATGTGCCTTCGCCGCCCGGTGCGCGTACGCCCAGCCCCGTTGTGTCGAGGAGCGGCCACCGCTCTACCAGGATCCCGCCGATCCCGGTCACCTGTTCGCGTGCTTCTACCCGGTCGATTCCGAGCACGCCGTGTCCGTGCGGGCTGCCGCCGCTGCCCGTGGGGGCCTCATCAACGCCGCACCCGCGGTCGAAGGAGTCAACTGATGGCCGGCAGCGGAACCGCTCATCTCCGCGAGAACTCGATCCTGCGGGTCGAGAACCTCGTGATGGAGTTCCCCGTGAAGGGCACGCGCCAGCGGGTCCAGGCGGTGTCGAACATCAGCTTCGATGTCGCCGATGGCGAGACGTTGGGGCTCGTGGGTGAGTCGGGTTGTGGCAAGTCCACCACGGGCAAGGCGATCATGCAGCTGCCGGCGCCGACGTCGGGGTCGGTCACCTTCGACGGCACGAACCTCACGGCGCTCAAGGGCGAAGCCCTGCGGGCCACGCGCCCGAAGCTCCAGATGATCTTCCAGGACCCGATCTCGTCGCTCAACCCGCGGCGGACGATCACCCAGATCGTCGGCGAACCCTTGAAGATCTGGAAGCGGGGCTCGGACTCGGAGCGCTCGGCGAAGGTCGACGAGGTGCTCGAAGCGGTGGGTGTCGATCCGGCCGCAGCCGCGTCACGTCGGCCCCACGAGTTCTCCGGCGGTCAGTGCCAGCGCATCTCGATCGCCCGGGCGGTGGTGACCGACCCGAAGCTGATCATCTGCGACGAGCCGGTGTCGGCCCTCGACGTGTCGGTGCAGGCGCAGGTGCTCAACCTGTTGGAGGACATGAAGGCCCGGTACGGCCTGACGATGGTGTTCATCGCCCACGACCTGGCGGTCGTGAAGAACATCTCCGACCGCATCGCCGTCATGTACCTCGGGAAGATGTGCGAGATCGGTACCCCCGACTCGTTGTTCGCCCGACCGGCGCACCCCTACACCCGGGCGCTGATCTCTGCGATCCCCCATCCCGACCCGAACGTGCCGCTCGACCACACGTGGCGCCTCGAAGGTGACCTGCCGTCGCCGCTCAACCCGCCGACCGGCTGCCGGTTCCGCACCCGCTGCCCCATGGCCCAGGACATCTGCACCACCGTCGAACCGCAGATGACCCCGGTGAGCGACGGCGCACCGGGCCACTACGTGGCGTGCCACTTCCCGCTGGCCGAGACGCCCGTCGAGTTCGCCGCCATCCAAGCCGCCGGCGTCTGAGTTCGCCGCCATCCAAGCCGCCGGCGTCTGAGGGCGGCTCGGACAGCGATTTCGTTCTCCCGACGGGAAACCCGCGTGGCGCGGGTTCCACGTCGTCTGGGGTCAGCTCCGGCCGGATTCTCCCGAGTCGGCGGCGCGCCAGCAGTACCAGGCGACCAGTGAACGCGCGCCCTCGAAGGGAAGTCCCAGCGCCTCCATCTCCTTCTCCTTGGGCATCTCCGCAAGCCCCCACGCCTTGCCGTACCCGGCCCGCACGCCGTAATCGCCGACCGGCCACACGTCGAGACGCCCGAGGGTGAACATGAGGAACATCTGGGCCGTCCACCGACCGATGCCCCACACCGGGACGAGCTGCGCGATGACCTCCTCGTCGGGCAGCCGACCGATGCGGTCGAGCGTGATCTGCCCGGACACCACGTGCTGGGACAGGTCGAGCATGGACCGGGTCTTCGAGCCCGAGAGGCCCGCGGCCCGCAGCGGGTCGGTGCCGAGGTCGAGCAACCGCTGCGGGGTCACGATCTCCTCGCCGGCAGCGGCGCGCAC
>CALMLJ010000121.1 GCA_937868025.1 uncultured Acidimicrobiaceae bacterium | reverse complement strand
CTAGGCTCCGAGGGAGCCTTTGCCATCCCATGGAGAGCTGTGTTTGTCATCGACGAGAACGTGTTCAGGCCCGACGGCGACGACGGTGAGGCCGCCGAGTCCGTGGCGATCCATGGTCCCTACGACCGATCGGTCATGCGTTCGGCGCTTCGGCGTGCAGGCGAACGGTGCCGGGGAGTGGACTGGCTCGGCCGTGAGTACGGGGTCGATCCGCTCGTTGACAGCGGGATCGACATCAGCGGGAGTAACAGCATCGATCACCCCCATTGCAAGTGGTACATGGTCGGGTTGATGACCGATCAAGCCATGCACCTGTACCTGGACTGCCAGAGCTGGTTCACCGCAGAGATGGGTGACACCTTCCGGAGGATCCTGCGTGAAGAGGTCGAGCGAAACGGCCTCGCCGGACACGCTGTCGTTCCTCCCGATGACGATGAGGACGACGAGGACCGCGAGTACGTCGGAGAGGTCGACCAAGGTTAGATCGATCGGTCGCTGGTTCACCTCTGGCAAGGGATGGTCGCAATGGAGTCAAGTCCGTCGAGGTTGCTTATCGGGCTGCTGGCCGTGCTGACCCTCGCCGCATGCGTGGCCTGCGGAGGAGAGGCGGACCGCGCTGAAACGGAGTGGGTTGATCGACGGCTCGAGCGTCTAATGCCCTCAGACTCCGACCTGCTCGAGGTCATTGGCAGTTCTCGTCAAACCTTGGGACCAGCGACTCCGGGAATCTTCGATCGTGGGTTCGCGGCCAAGAGCGACTACGACTCCCGGCCGGGGGGCATGGCAATTGTTGGATTCCGGGTCTCGAGAGACGACTCCGACGAGGAGCGACAGGCCCAGATCGAGATTCGCGCATGGAGCCTGCGAACCTCGACCGCAGCCCACGAATTCTGGTCGAGGTTTCCGCCCGACGTTGCCCGTGCAGGCCACCCATATCCCAGCACGACCGCAACGGGGAGCGCTCGTCCGGTGTTCGAAGTGTCGTTGCCCGCGATCGTCGATCGGAACCTCGGCGTGTGCGTCGAGGCCCTGACGGAGCAGTCTGAAGGGTGTTCCGAGGGCTACCTGTGGATCGCGATGTGCAACTTCGTAGTCGAGCTTGGGTACATGACAGACCCAGCATTCCCCCTCGCAAGGCCTCCGGCGACGGTGCTGGGCGGGGTCACCGAGGTACTCGCTCAACGTGTCAAATGCACGCGGCGATGACCCTCGGCAGGGGCGCAAGCCCAACTGGACCCACTCGCCACCATCACTCACCGGTGTAATCCAAAGAGCCAGCTGAATACGTATTCAACAATCGCGCCTTCAGGCATCACCCTGCGGTGTCAACGCCAACGGCCGAATCCGATCCGGCATGCCACCAGGCGCGTGAACGATCTCACCGCCGGGCGCACGCCCTCCCCGCGCCGCGAGGTGCCCTACCCGTCGACGGCGCGCTGGAGCTGCGCCTTGGTCATCTTCGATCGGCCCCGGATGTTCTTCTTTCGCGCCTCGTTGTAGAGCTGGTCGCGGGTGCGACCGCCTTCACCGCAGTGCGACCGGAGCCCGCCGCGGCGTCCCGACGAGAGGTCGTCGACCGATGTGCGGCTCGCTTCCTCGGCCTCACCGGCACGGGCCCGCTCCTTGTTGACGGTGCGGGCCGCGATCTCCTCCGCAGTGTCCTCGTCCTTGCCGCGGTCCTCGAGGCCCGCCTTGATGTGTTCGTACTGCCGCTCACGCTTCGCGCTCCACGCTCGCTGTGGCATGGCGGACCTCCTGTTTCGACGACTGAACGGACGACCGCGACCTACCCGGGAGGGGGCCGGCGAAACCACCCCTTCGGGGGGACGGATCGGGCGCATGTCACGACTGCCCCTCCCCGGTCCTGGGTAACGGCAACCATGCGACGACGACTCCTCATGGCCATTGTCCCGCCCGTCGCCGGCTTCGTCGTGAAGCTGGCCCTCGAGAAGATCCGGGACCGAACCGACGCCGCAACGCGCACGCCGTTCCCGTCGGATCCCCGCGTCCCGACGTCGGGGAGCTGACCCGTGGCCTCCTCCAACACCGTCGCCATCGCCCGCCCGCTCTCGGTGGTGTTCGACCTGATCTGCGACCCGACGACCTATCCCGAATGGTTGGTCGGGGCACAGGAGATCCGCCGCATCGACGACGAGTGGCCCATGGTCGGATCGACGTTCGAGCACCGCATCGGCGTCGGTCCGATCCGCATTCCCGGCTCGACCACCGTGGAGCTCCTCGACAGTCCGAACCACTTCGCGTTGGCCGCCGGTATGGGCCCGCTCGGCGAGGCCCGGGTGGACTTCCGCCTGCGTGGGATCGACGGCACCTCCACCGAGGTGACGATCGAGGAGACGCCGAGCGCTGGACTGGCCCGGATCGGATGGTTCATCTACCGCCCCGTGATCTTCGGTCTCCTGTGGGGCCGCAACGCTGTGTCGCTGCACGCGCTCGCCACGCTGGCCGAGGCCACACCGGTGGCCGGCGCCGT
>CALMLJ010000120.1 GCA_937868025.1 uncultured Acidimicrobiaceae bacterium | reverse complement strand
GGCGGGGCCACCTTGTTCTTGACGACCTTGACCCGGGTGCGGTTGCCGACGATCTCGACGCCGTCCTTGATGGACTCGATACGACGAATGTCGAGCCGGACCGACGAGTAGAACTTGAGCGCACGGCCGCCGGGGGTGGTCTCGGGCGAGCCGAACATCACGCCGATCTTCTCACGCAACTGGTTGATGAAGATGCAGATGGTGTCGCTCTTGTTGAGGTTGGCGGTGAGCTTGCGCAGCGCCTGGGACATCAGACGTGCCTGCAGACCGACGTGGGTGTCGCCCATGTCGCCCTCGATCTCGGCCCGGGGGGTGAGGGCCGCCACCGAGTCGATGACCACCACGTCGAGCGCACCCGAGCGGATGAGCATGTCGGTGATCTCGAGCGCCTGCTCACCCGTATCGGGCTGGGAGATGAGGAGTTGGTCGACGTCGACGCCGATCTTCGCCGCGTACAGCGGGTCCATGGCGTGCTCAGCGTCGATGTAGGCGCACGTGCCGCCGTTGCGCTGCGCCTCGGCCACCACGTGCATGGCGAGCGTGGACTTGCCCGACGACTCCGGACCGTAGATCTCGGTGACACGACCACGGGGAAGACCACCGACCCCGAGGGCGATGTCGAGGGCCAGCGCGCCGGTCGAGATCGTGCCGATCTTCATGGACGTCTTCTCGCCCATCCGCATGACCGAGCCCTTGCCGAACTGCTTCTCGATCTGTGCCAACGCTCCGTCGAGTGCTTTGTCTCGCTCCACTGCATTCATCCCTTCACTGGGTCATCTGAGGCTGCATCGTGCAGCGATCACGTTGGTGCTGAACCTAACGACGACCCCTGACAGTGAGTCCGGAGCGGCGCCGTTTCGAATGACAGCACCGTACTTTCGAACAGCTGTTCGATCAAGCACCCTCGGGCAGATTTTGCAGTTGTCGGATCAGGTGCCGTGGATGAGCGCCCGCACGTCGAACGCCGTCGCTCCGGGCGCCAGGTCGGCGAACCACCACGTGGCACCGGCCGCCTCCCACTCCGACTGCGGAAAGCCGCTCGACGCGAGGGCCACGACGTCGAAGCGATCGAGACTTCCCCGCTCGTCGGCGATCACGCCCAACAGCTCCCCCACCTCGGTGGGCGAGAGCTCGATCGGGAAGATCCCGTCGACGGTGGCAGCGCGCCGGGCCGGACGACGGTTCGACGTCCTCACCGCCATCCAGATCGGCACCGGACGTTGCAATGCGGCTGGGACGAGCGTCACGCCATCCGCGGTGAAGAAGCGTCCGTGATGATCGATGCGTTCGCCGCGCAGCATTGCCCGGAGCAACGGCAGCCCTTCATCGAGGAGATCGCCGCGCTCAGCGGCACCGATCACCGGCTCGCCGAATCCCGAGAGCTCGCGGCCGGTGTCCACACCGAGACCGAGACCGAGCGTCACCCGTCCGCCCGACAGATGATCGAGCGTCGCCACTTCTCGGGCCAGTTTCTGGGGCCGACGGCGAGCGAGCGGCGTGACCATGGGGCCGAGTCGTACGCGCTCGGTACGCATGGCCAGCGCGGCCAGGGCGATCCACGGATCGGCGACGGGCCGCGGTGGATCGGGACGCAGCACGTGGTCCCACAGGAACACGCCGTCCCAACCGGCCAACTCGGCCTCGGCGGCCAGGCCGGCGAGCACCCGGACGTCCGCCAGGTCGTCGAACGGCGGCAGGAACAGTGCCCG
>CALMLJ010000119.1 GCA_937868025.1 uncultured Acidimicrobiaceae bacterium | reverse complement strand
GGGTCGATGTATGCCGATCCGCCGCCGCCACCGCCGGTGGCGTCCCCGAAGGACGACTCGCCGCCGCCACCACCGTAGTAACCGCCGCCACCGCCGCCGGCGACAGTGCACCCGTCGGTGCCGGCAGCGCCACCGACGCCGAGGGCGCCGGCCTGACCGCCGAGCATCCCTGATCCGCCACCGGCGCCGCCGGCACTGGAGGTACCCGGCTGTCCGCCGTCGAATCCACCGAAGATTGAATCCGACGCTCCGGCGGTCGGCGTGTTCCCGCCGCCGACGCCCCCGTTCGCGGTCATGCTGAGACCGCCGCCGCCACCACCACCGCCGGCGACGATGATGCGATCGGCAAGCGCATCGTCCGACGTGCGGACGTCGGTGCCTCCACCGCCGCTGCCGGCGTCGAAGACGCCGCTACACCCGCCCGGATCAGCGTCGCCTCCGCCGTTGGCACCGCCGACCGCGGTGACGGCGCCGGCACCACCGACGTGGACCTTCAGGGTCTCGCCGGGAACCACGGTGAAGTCACCGGCCATGTACCCGCCGAGGCCACCCGACGTGTTCCAGCCGTCGCCACCCTGGGCACCGGCGACCTCGATGGTCACCGAGGTGACGCCCGCCGGCACGACGAAGTCGTAGTCGCCGGAGACGAGCCACGACTCCGAGTCGGTGGCCGGCGATGCCGAGGCCGGACCGTCGTCGAGCGCGACAGCGCCCGCGATGAGCGCGCCGATCGAGAGGGCACCGAGCGCGGCGCGGAGGACGGGACGTGACATGGTGATCTCCTCAAGGGAAGTAGGACATTCACCCATCGACCGAAGGATGTTCAGATTGAGAACTTCCTCCCCCGTCAGGAGAAGCGGGTGGCAAGCCGACCCACGGGGTAGACATCGGTCATGGACATCGCCATCACCGGATCGAGCGGACTCATCGGCACCAAGCTCCGCTCCCAGCTCGAACGCGGCGGACACCGCGTCCTCCGCGTTGTCCGTCGGGCGGGAGATCGGCCGTCCTCGGAAGAGATGCTGTGGGACCCTGCGGCCGGCACCATCGACGAACGCGCCCTCGACGGGATCGACGCGGTCGTCCATCTCGCCGGCGAAGGCATCGGCGAGAAGCGCTGGACCGCCGAGCAGAAGGAGCGAATCCGTTCCAGCCGAACCGACGGCACGACCCTGCTGGCGACGACGCTCGCGCGCCTCGACCGGGCTCCGAAACGACTGCTCAGCGGCTCGGCCATCGGGTTCTACGGCGACACCGGGGAACGGCCGACCGACGAGTCCGGCCCTGCGGGCACCGGCTACCTCCCCGACCTCTGCATCGCGTGGGAGAACGCCGCCCAGCCGGCGATCGACGCCGGGATCTCCACTGCGTTCCTCCGGACGGGGGTCGTGCTCTCACCCGACGGCGGCGCGCTCGCCCGGCAACTGCCCTTCTTCAAGGCCGGTCTCGGCGGGCGCAGCGGCAGCGGCCGCCAGTTCATCAGTTGGATCGACATCGACGACTACATCACCGCCGTCGAGTGGCTCCTCACCGCCGACGTGGTGGGTCCGGTCAACCTGACCGCACCCACTCCCGTCACCAACGCGACCTTCGTGAAGGCGCTCGGCCGAGCGCTCCATCGCCCGACGACGGTCATCCCGATGTTCGGTCCGAGGATGCTGTTCGGCAAGGAGCTCGCCGATACGCTCCTCCTCGAGAGCCAGCGCATCATCCCAGCGGTCCTCGATCGGTCGGGCCACGAGTTCACGTACCCCACGATCGACGCCTCACTCGGGCACCTCGTCGCCTGAGTCTCGATCCACCAACACCATCCGGAGCACCCCATGTCAGCCCAACAGGTCTCGGTCAGTCGAGTCATCGCCGCGACGCCCGCAGTGATCTTCAAGGTGGTCGCCGACGCCTCGATGCACCACGTGATCGACGGCTCGGGCACGGTGAAGGGTTCGAAGGGCAAGGCGGAGCCGCTGCACCTGGGCTCGAAGTTCGCGATGCGCATGCGCTTGGGCGTGCCGTACACGATCGGCAGCACCGTCGTGGAGTTCGAACAGGATCGCCGTATCGCGTGGGCCCACATCGGCGGGCACCGCTGGCGTTACGAGCTGACCGAGCTCGAGCCCGTCGACGGCGATCCCCGCACCGAGGTCGTGGAGACGTTCGACTGGTCGACAGCTCGTGTCCCGAAGGCGATCGAGCTCGTCGGGTACCCCACCAAGCACGTGCCCAACATGGAACGGACCCTCGAGAAGCTCGACGCGTTCGTCACCAACCGGGCGAGCGCCCTGTAGTCACATGAGCGACGACTCCGTGCGACGGGTCGCGGCCTGGGACTTCGACGGCACGATCACCGAGCGCGACACCCTGGTCGGCTTCCTCGAATTCGTCGGTGGGCGTCCTGCGCTGGCGCGGGCGTTCGCCGCGGAGTCGCCGCGCCTGGCCCGCGGCGCCCGGTCGAGCACCCAACGCAACGCCGCGAAGGAAGGCGTTCTCGGGCGCATCCTCGGCGGACGCCGGGAGGACGACGTCGTCGAGGCGGGGATCCGCTACGCGAACCGGTTGCCCCGCGGTTTCCGACGGTCGTCGATCGAACGGATCGCCCACCACCGCACGAGCGGGCACGACCTCGTGATCGTGAGCGCATCGCTCGTGTACTACCTGCGCCCCATCGCCTCGGACCTGGGGTTCCACCACGTGATCGCCGTCGAGATGGAGGCCGACACCGACGGCGTCCTCACCGGTGCGCTCACCACGCCCAACGTCAGGCGGGAGCACAAGGAGACGCGGCTCCGGGAGTGGCTCGGCGACGAGCCGTTCGAGCTCTGGGCCTACGGCGACAGCTCGGGCGACGAGCACCTGCTCGGCATGGCCCATCACCCCACCTGGGTGGGGCGACGGGCCAAGCAGAACGACTGACTCAGACTCGCATCACTTCGGGGGCATCCGGATGCCGCCGTCGATGCGGATGTCCTGGGCGTTGATGTAGCTGTTCGTGATGAGCTCGAGCGCGAGCGACGCGAACTCCTCGGACACACCGAGCCGGCGCGGGAAGAGGACCGACTCACCGAGCTTCGCCTTGAAGGCATCGGCGTGCTCACCCTCGCCGTAGATCGGGGTATCGATGAGGCCGGGGGCGATGGTGTTGACCCGGATGCCGGCGGCGCCGAGGTCGCGGGCGATGGTCAGCGTCATGCCGACGACGCCACCCTTGGACGCCGAGTAGGCGGCCTGGCCGATCTGGCCGTCGTAGGCGGCGACCGAGGCGGTGTTGACGATGGCGCCCTTGGCACCGTCGGCGTCACCCTCGTTGGCGTTCATCGCCGAGGCCGCGAGGCGGATGCAGTTGAACGTGCCGATGAGGTTGATCTCGATGACCCGACGGAAGATGTCGAGGTCGTGCGGCTCACCGTTCTTGCCGATGGTGCGGCTGGCCCAACCGATGCCGGCGCAGTTGACGAGCGCCTTGAGCGGACCCATTTCGACGGCGGCGTCGATGGCAGCCTGAACCTGGTCAGCGTCGGTGACGTCGGCGGCCACGAACAGGCCACCGATTTCCTTGGCGAGCGCATCGCCCTTCTCCTGCTGGTGGCCGAGGTCCATGACCACGACCTTCATGCCCTTCGCCGCCAGGAGCTTGGACGTGGCCTCGCCGAGGCCCGACGCACCACCCGTGACGACTGCTGATGATCCCGTGATTTCCATGGGGGGAAGCCTAGGCGTTGACCGGTCGGTCAAGTCCAGTCCGGCACCGTCGTGCCCGTCGGGGGGAGGGCGGAGAAGTCCCGCGCCGAGAAGGTGAAGTTTCGCGACGGTTCGACCGATACAGGTCCTATGGACCAGATGCGTGACGGCGGTGTAGCAGGGCGGGCAGCTCGATCGTTCCCCGGCGGGCAGGTCCGGCTGCCGCGTCTGAACGAGGACCGGTCGAAGGGCCCGCAGATCGACATGGTCGACACGGCCTTCATCGGCGGCGGGACCGCCACGGTGCTCAAGGAGGAACCGAGCGGGTTCACCGGGTACTACACCTACGAGTCGCTGTTCGACGAGCCGGCCGAAGGCGACGACGACTTCCGCGGCGAGAGCCCCTACGACGTGCTCAGAGTCGCACCGACCGCCAGCTGGTCCGAGATCGTGACCGCGCACCGCACCCTCGTGAAGGAATTCCACCCCGACCGCTTCGTCGATCACCCCGCCGAGGTCGTGGCGCAGGCCGAGGTCGAGATCAAACGGATCAACCGGGCGTACGGTGAGCTGCAGCAGCTGCGCACGAGC
>CALMLJ010000118.1 GCA_937868025.1 uncultured Acidimicrobiaceae bacterium | reverse complement strand
CCGCTCGTGGCGACCCGGCCCGACGAGGCCAGCCCGTACTCGCCGCTGACGCGACGGTTCTGGGACGAACGGTGGGTCGATCCCGAGTGGGTCGCCATCCGCCTGGGCGCCGCTGCGCCGACGCCGCGTCCGGTGGTCGCGTCCGATCTCGCCGACCACGAGGCGGCGTGGACGTCGACGCGCGCTGCCCTTGCCGAAGTGCTCGGCGGCTTCGACGGTCTTCCCGAGGAGACGGCGACCTGGCGCTCGCTGCATCCCGAGGTCGAGCAATGGGCCCGATGGAAGGCAGCGGCGCTCGTCGCCGGGTGGGATCCCACGTTGTGGACCGACGAGCTCGACCTCGCGGTGCGCTCGTCGGACGACGCCGCGCTCGATTCGCTCGGCGTTTCGTCGGCCATGGTCGATTTCGAGGTGTTCGCCCAGTGGGCGGTGACCGCACAGCTCACCCAGCTGGGCTCCGACCTTCGTGCCCGCTCCATGTCGCTCTACCTCGACCTGCCGGTCGGCACGAACGCTGCCGGCTACGACGCCTGGGTCGCCCCCGATGCGTTCGGCGCCGGCATGTCGATCGGGGCGCCGCCCGACCTCTTCTTCCCCGACGGCCAGTCGTGGGGGCTACGACCACCGCTGCCCGGAACCGAGGCCGGGCTCGCCGACCTCCGCCACAGCCTCGAGACGCACATGGCCGTGTGCGGCCTGCTGCGCATCGACCATGTGATGGGCCTCGACCGACTCTTCTGGGTGCCCGAAGGTGGCGACGCCGGCGAGGGTACCTATGTCACCTACGACGCCGGCGAGCGCTGGCGGCTCGTGTCCGAGTTGTCCCAGCGCTTCGGGTGCGGCGTTGTCGGCGAGGATCTCGGAACCGTCCCGCAGTCGACGCGCGACGCGATGGACGCCGTGGGGGCACGGGGCCTGTTCATCGGGCAGGACGAGGTGCGATCACCCTTCCGGCTGGGGCGACCCGTTCCCGCCGAGGCCGTCGCCACCCTCAACACCCACGACCTCCCGCCGTTGGCCGCGTGGCATACCGAGCGGTTCGGGGCCGGCACCGACGGGCCCGCACCCGATCCGACCACCGTTCGCGACCATCTGCTCGGCGAGCTGGCGATGAGCAACGCCGACGTCGTCATGGTGGCCGACCAGGACCTGACCCTCGACGACCGGCGCTTCAACGTGCCCGGTCAGGTGGGCGGCGAGCTCTGGCGGCTCCGCTCCCTCACGTCGGTCGCCGATCTCCGCGCCGGCGTGCGTGGGGGACGCGACGCCCGTGCAGTGTTCGCGAACGTCGATGCGTGGCGCTCGACACAGCGCGGCGCGTGGCCGGCCGGGGTCGAGCCCCACCTGGACGACGGCGACGTCTCGTCCCTCCACGCCGGCACCCACGCCCGTCTCGCCGACCGGTTCGGTGTCCACCCGCGGACGGCCGCCGGCGTGATCGGCTGCGAGGCGGCCGTGTGGGCACCCCACGCGTCGGCCGTGGCCGTGGCGGGAGAGTTCGACGGCTGGTCCGGCGCCCTCCTGCACCGCCGTGGTGACAGCGGAGTGTGGTCCGGATTCATCCCATCGGCGGTGCTCGGCGACCGCTACAAGCTCCACATCTGCGGCGCCGACGGCCGCTGGGTCCACAAGTCCGATCCGTTCGCCCGCGCCGCGGAGCTCCCGCCGGGCAACGCCTCGATCATCACGGCCGACGAACCCGCCGAGCACGGCTGGAACGACGCGGCCTGGATGGCGGCGCGCCACGACGCTCAGGCCCCGGGTCAGGCGATGTCGATCTACGAACTCCACCTCGGATCGTGGCGCCAGGGCGACGACGGTCGCATCCTGTCCTACGCCGAGATCACCCCGCTCCTCGTCGAGTACGTGCAGCGGATGGGGTTCACCCATGTCGAACTGATGCCGGTGATGGAGCACCCGTTCGGCGGCTCGTGGGGCTACCACGTGACCGGCTACTTCGCTCCGACCGACCGCTACGGCACGCCGGCGGACTTCGCGTCGATGGTCGATGCCCTCCACGTCGCCGGCATCGGGGTGATCCTCGACTGGGTGCCGGCGCACTTCCCCGACGACGAGCACGGCCTCGCCGACTTCGACGGTCAGGCCCTGTTCGAGTACCCCGATCCCCGTGAAGGTCGGCATCCGGAGTGGGGGAGCCGGGTGTTCGATTTCGGGCGTCCGGAGGTGCGGGCCTTCCTCGTGTCGTCGGCGCGCTGGTGGATCGAGAAGTACCACGTCGACGGGCTTCGCGTGGATGCCGTGGCGTCGATGCTCTATCGCAACTACGCCCGAAACGACGGCGAGTGGGTTCCCAATATCTACGGTGGCCGTGAGAACCTGGAGGCCGTCGCCTTCGTGCGCCAGCTGACCAGTGAGATCCACCATTCGACGCCGGGCGCGATCGTCATCGCCGAGGAGTCGACCGCGTGGCCGGGAGTGACCGCCCCGTCCGAGGGCGGCGGCCTCGAGTTCGACCTCAAGTGGGACCTCGGCTGGATGCACGACATGTTGGAGTACCTGGGGCGCGACCCGGTGCACCGGTCGTGGCACCAGGACGACCTCACGTTCCGGGCCATGTACTCGACGTCGGAGCGGTTCGTGCTGCCCCTCAGCCACGACGAGGTCGTCCACGGCAAGTCGTCCCTGGTCGGCAAGATGGCCGGCGACGATTGGCAGCGGCGCGCCAACCTTCGCCTGCTGTTCGGGCACCAGTTCACCGTGCCCGGCGTTCCGCTGGTGTTCATGGGCGGGGAGCTGGCGATGAACGAGGAGTGGAGCCACGAGCGTTCGCTCCCATGGCACCTGCTCGACTATCCCGCCCATTCCGGCGTGCAGGCGTGGGTGGCAGAGTTGAACCGACTGCTTCGAGCGCACCCGGCGCTCGCGGTGACGAGTTCCGACCCGGGAACGTTCGAGTGGGTCGACTGCGACGACCGGGCCAACAGCGTGGTGTCGTGGGTGCGGCGTTCGCCGTCGGGCGAGCAGTTGCTCGTGACCGCCAACTTCACCCCGACGCCCCACGAGGGATACCGGATCGGTGCGCCCGCTCCGGGCACCTGGCACGAGATCGCGAACAGCGACGACGTCCGCTGGGGAGGATCGGGATTCCCGACTCCGGATCGCCACGATTCCGCGCCGATTCCGGCGAAGTCCTGGCACCATTCTCTGGTGGTCACGCTGCCTCCGCTGGCGATCTCCGTCTTCGCCACGGCCCCGTGACATCGTCCGCACCCCCTCGACCTGCCGTTCCCTGCACGTTCCGACCTGATTCCCCGACTGACGTCCCCGATCTGATCTTTCAAGGAGTTCCCGAGTGACCGCCTACGTGTGCGTGCATGGCCACGCCTACCAGCCACCCCGCGAATCGCCGGACACGGGCGAGGTGGAACTGCAACCGTCGGCCGACCCGTTCCACGACTGGAACGAGCGCGTCACGTCGGAGTGCTACGCGCCGTTGTCGCAGGCCAAGCGCCTCGACGAGCATGGTTCGACGTTGTCGGTGACCAACCTGTGGGAGCACCTCAGCTTCGACCTCGGGCCGACCCTCGGAGTCTGGATGGACCGGCGTGTCCCCGGCGTGGCGACCAGCATCGCGGTCGGTGACAGCGCCGGCGGCGGGGCGATGGCTCATCCGTGGGTCCACGCGATCCTGCCGCTGACCCCTGCCGGCGACCGCGCCACGATCGTGCGCTGGGGCGTCGACGAGTTCCGTGCCCGCTATGGACGGGCACCGCTCGGCATGTGGTTGCCCGAGACCGCGGTCGATACGGCGAGCCTCGAGGCGCTGGCCGACGTCGGCATCTCCTGGACGATGTTGGCTCCGCACCAGGTCCTCGCCGATCGTGGCGAGGGCGGTGTCACACCGCCGGCACACACCCCGGTGGTGGTGACGTTGCCGACGGGACGTTCGATCACGATCGTGCCCTACGACGGTGAGCTGTCACACGGGGTCGCGTTCGGCGGCCTGCTCGACGACGGGCTGAACTTCGCCAACACGGTGGCCGGCCGGGCCACGGCCGCAGCACACACCGAGACGAATCCGTTGGTGGTGCTCTCGACCGACATGGAGACGTTCGGACATCACCACCGTCACGGCGAGATGGCCCTCGCTCATGCCGTCGAGGCGTGGCGAGGCAGGTCCGATGTCGAGCTGATCACCGCCGAGCAGTACCTCCAACGGCACCCGGCGACCAAGCCGGGCCGGCTCGTGGAGCGCACGTCGTGGAGCTGCGCGCACGGTGTGGAGCGGTGGCGATCCGATTGCGG
>CALMLJ010000117.1 GCA_937868025.1 uncultured Acidimicrobiaceae bacterium | reverse complement strand
ACACAGACATTGATCACCCGTGGTGATGTGACTCCCGAGGTGTCGGCGTCGCTGCGAGTACCGGTCTCGGTGGTCGGCGATCCGGTCATCACCAACCTCGCCGTGGCGGCGGGAGACGAGGTGATCGAGGGGCAGCGCGTCGTCGAGGTGTCGGGTCGGCCGGTGTTCGTACTGGTCGGCGACGTGCCGGTGTATCGGTCGTTGCGACCGGGGATGACTGGTGCCGATGTCGCGCAACTGCAGGCGGCGCTGTCACGTTTGGGATGTCCGATCACGGACGCCCCGGGGGTGTACGGGTCCGACACCAAGGCCTGCGTCGGCACGTTCTACGCAGATGCCGGCTACGACGTGTTGCCGTCGTCGGAGACCGAATCCGCGGATCTCGCCGCCGCCAGCAACGCGGTCAGTGACGCGCAGGCAGCGGTCGACGCCGCCGACGCAGCCTGGCGCCGGGCAGCCGAAGGAGTGGACGGCTCGGCGCTGCTGGCGCTGCAACTCGCCCTCGAGTCGGCCCGCCGCAGCTACAACGATGCAGTTGTCGCCGCTGCCGACAGCGTCGCGCAAGCAGAAGCCGAACTCGCCGCCGCGCAGACGGAACTGGATCGGGTGCGTGCCGATCCGACAGCAACCCCAGCCGACATATCCGCTGCGGAGTTGAAGGTCGGCCAGCAGCAGAGCGCAGCCGACACCACTCGACGCACCGGCGCCAGTTCGGTCGCGAACGCGGCCGACGCGGTGAAGCTTGCCGAGGCGAGCCTGGCCGAGGCGACGAACCCCGACACCACCGCCGAGTACATCGCGCTCGGCCAAGCACTCGCCACCCGCGACACAGCAGCGGCCGCGCTCGAGACGCTGCAGGCCACCACAGGGCCGACCGTCGCCCAGGGCGAGATCGTGTTCATGCCCGCGCTACCCGCACGTGTCCGCACCACCGTCACCTCACTCGGATCACTCGACACCGCCAACGGCTCGACCGGTGGCGGGACTGGCGGTGGGATCGTCGAGCTGAGCGGCGGAGCGCTCGTGGTCTCGATGACACTGCGGGCAGACGAGGTCGCGCTCGCCCGGATCGGCATGCCCGTCGAGCTGCTCGACGAACAAACCAGCACCACCTTTTCGGCGACGATCACCAACATCGCCGACAACGCCACCACCGGATCGGACGGGACGAGCGGCTACCAAGCCACCATCACCCCCGACACGTCCCTCCCATCGGAGCTGACCGGCACCAACCTGCGCGTCACCATCGCCGCCGCGTCCAGCGACACCGCAACGCTGGTCGTGCCGATCACGGCGATCTCCTCGGCCGCCGACGGCACCACCTCCGTCGCCGTGCTGCCCCCCGGTTCACGCGACCCGGTCCCGGTCCAGGTGACCACCGGGATCAGCGCTGACGGCTTCGTCGCGATCGAACCCGCCGACCCGGCCGATCTGCACGACGGCGACAAGGTCGTCGTCGGGCGATGACCGCCAACCTCGAGCCAACCCCCGCAACCGACCCGCACACCAGAGGGGCGGCGATCGGAGTCGAGGGTGCTGTACGCGACGTGGTCGTCGTCGACGGGCTCTTCAAGACCTTCCCCGGTCCCCCATCGGTGACCGCGCTCCACCCGTGCCGGTTCACGATCCGTGCCGGGGAGTACGTCGCGATCACCGGAGCGTCCGGTTCCGGCAAGACCACCTTGCTGTCGCTGCTCGGGCTGCTCGACACACCCACCGGCGGCAGCTATCTGCTCGACGGCGTCGACGTCGCCGACCTCGACGACACGACCCGCTCGGCGTTGCGGGCCCGGCGTATCGGGTTCGTGTTCCAAGCGTTCCACCTCGTCGGCTACCGGACCGTGATCGACAACATCGCCCTCGGACTGCTCTACCAAGGCATCCCCGCACGAGAACGGCGCGTCCGCGCCCGAGCAGCCGCCGACCAAGTCGGGCTCGGTCACCGCCGCCACGCCCGCTGCTCCACCCTGTCCGGCGGCGAGAAGCAACGCGTCGCGATCGCTCGCACCCTCGTACGGAACCCGTCGCTCGTGCTGTGCGACGAACCGACCGGCAACCTCGACACAGCAACGACCCGCCAGATCCTGAACCTGCTCGACCAGCTCCACCACACGGGCCTCACCATCGTCGTCATCACCCACGACCCGACCATCGCCGCAGCCGCCGAACGCCACCTCACCATCACCGACGGCCACCTGACCGAAATCCGCCGTGAGCATGCGACGACGCCCTGACCCCACCATCACGGCTCCATCGGTGTTCCGACGCCGCGATGCGCTCGCCGAGGCGTTCGCGGTCATCGCCCAACGCCCCGTGCGAACCCTCCTCACCGCGCTCGGCACCATCCTCGGTGTCGGCGCGTTCGTCACCACCACCGGACTCGCCGAGACCGCCAGCGCCCAGGTGTCCTCACGCTTCGACGCGTTACGCGCCACCGAAGTCCGCGTCCAAGACGCAGCCCCCGACGGCACCAACCCGTTCCCCGCCGACACCGACCAACGCCTCCAAACTCTCAACGGGGTCAACCACGCCGGCATTTCCTACACCGTCGCCGATCCCGGCACCATCCAACCCCGCACACTCGCCACCCGACCGCTACGCACCACCACCCCGATCCCCGTCATCGCCGCCAGCCCCGGCGCCCTGCGCGCCGCGCTCCCCACACTTGCGACCGGCCGCCTCTACGACGACTGGCACCAACAACGAGCCGAACACGTCGCCGTCATCGGACGCGTCGCCGCCGACCAGCTCGGCATCACCAGCATCGACCGCCAACCCGTCGTGTTCCTCGACGACACCCCCTACGTCATCGCCGGCATCATCGACGACGTCGCCCGCAACCCCGACCTCCTCCTCGCCATCACCATCCCCACCACCACCGCCGACACCCAGTTCGCCGCCACCGACGCGGAACGCCAAGTCCTCATCGACACCGCCCCCGGAGCCGCCCAACTCATCGGCAGCCAAGCACCACTCGCACTACGACCACAACAACCCGACCGACTCCAAGCCCTCGTCCCGCCCGACCCCAACACCCTCCGCAACCAGGTCGAGAACGACGTCCAAACCCTGTTCTACGCCCTCGCCGGGCTCGCCCTACTCGTCGGGGCCATCGCCATCACCAACGCCACCCTCCTCAACGTCATCGAACGACGACCCGAGATCGGACTCCGCCGAGCCCTCGGCGCCACCCGCCACCACATCACCCGACAAATCGCACTCGAAGCATCCCTCACCGGCACCATCGCCGGCACCGTCGGCGCCATCATCGGACTCGTCGCCGTCGTCGTCGTCGCGATCACACGAACCTGGACCCCCACCATCCATCCCGCCGTCCTCCTCGCCGCACCCGCCATCGGCACCATCACCGGCGCCCTCGCCGGCATCGCACCCGCCATCAAAGCCGCCCGCACCCCACCCGCCGACACCCTCCGCGGATGACGGAGGTACGGCGGGAGTGTCCGTGTCAGTTGGTAAGGGTTCCGGTCGTTCGCGCCGGAAGTTCACCCCCTGAGTTCAAGGCCGAGGTCGTGTCGATGGTCGAGGCGACGGGCGGCAAGATCGCCCAGGTCGCCCGGGAGATGCGTCGATCGGCGAGAGCGAGAAGTTCACGCTCCTCGACGAGCAACTACGAGCGATGCGTCGGGTCATTGAGGAGAGCTGGCACGAGCGGGCCAAGCTGCGGCGCCTGTGCAACGAACTGCGCGCTCAACTCGACAGGGCGGCACGGGGCGTCAAACGTGTGCCGGCAAGCCCCGTCGTCGCCAAGCGGAAGGCCTTGGGGCGGCTACGGGTTGTCGAGCGCAACCGTGGCTCTGTACTGAAGGCCGTCAATTGCGGCTGCTATCTCGATGAGCTCGCCCTCACGTTCGTCCATCAGTGCTCGCAGTGTTTCCTCGTAGAGCGCATCGGCGCGGGCTGCGAGATCCAGACGCTTCTTGCATGCGGCGTCCGCGATCGCAGTCTCCCTCTCAACGGTCGAAGGCCGATCTCTGCCCCAGTCGGCGGACGCAGGACCGAAGAGGGAGTCATATACGTATCCGCTGGTCCGCATGCAGGACACCCACTCGGCTTCAAGCTCCAACCAGGTCGGATCTGCGAAAAGGCGATCGGAGGCCTCGCTGACCAGACTGTTGAGCCTGTAGGCGAGGTCATGGTCCAGGTACAGCTGTTCGGGTTGTCCGTCGCCGACGATCGCAGTGCGAGCCGTCGGCAGGCACCCGTCATAGATGTCTCCACCAACGGGTGCTCCTGCGTACTCTGGAGGATCGGAGTCTTCCCACTGGCCAACGATCTTGCCCCAAAGGGCCGAGTCGTACTCGGCGCTCGTCTCCGGTTCGGGCGGGAGCTCGGGTGCGTCATCGACACCGGGCACCAGGTATCCGTTCGTCGGTGCCAGCTCCGGCTGCGGCAGGTCCCAGATCCGAGCCGGCAAGTTCGCTTGCCCGACGCCCGTGGCGGGGGGCTCTGCCAGATACTCGTACCCGAAGCTCGCCATGCACGCTTGGACTCGACGATCCACAGCCTGCTGCGCCAGGTCGGACGCGGTCATCAGCGAGAGTCGGAGAGCCTCAATCGACAAGTCAGCGCTCGGCGGTGATCCTGTTCGCTCTGGCGACGCTTCCACCGGGACGGATGTCGAGACGTCGTCCGAGCCAGCACTCGAGGCGGAAACGGGATCGGTCACAGGCAGAACGTCAGAGGTCCGCCGTGCCGGCAACGTCGTCGCCGGCCCGCTTCCTTCCTCGGTGGAGGCTGGGGAGCTGCAACCTCCCGCGAGAGCAAGGACGGTCGTTACGGCCATTACCCGTGCAAGGCGTCCGGCGTTGCCGAGCGCCCTAGCCCGGAGCCACTCAATGCCTGCGGCCGTACACATCGCTCCTTCGCTCATCAGCATGCGTTGATGTTCAACACCTTGTGAGAGCCAGTCGGCACTGGCAGGCTGCGCCACGGCGCCGCCGTCCCTTCCGGCGGAGCGCACATGTCCAGTTCGACGTATCCGGCGGTTCTGTACGTGTAGAGCTCGTAAGTGCTCATGCGCTGCCGGTACTGGTTCACGGGTGCCGTACCCGCGTAGTCGTTGCTCCAGTCACTGTCCGAGGACGATGTGTAGATCTCTGTCCCGGGAACGGTCGACTTTCGGAAGCAAGCGGTGCCAGAGATGCAACCATTCGTGAAGGCTGCCCACGCATGGCCAGGCAGGACTCCCGCTGTCAGTGCCGTGACGGTCAAGGCGATGGCGATGGACCTTCTCTTTGCCTTCGTACGGAGAGCTTCCCTGCCCGCCACTGCGACGATCCGATGTGTCATGGCTTCCCTCCCCTGGAGAACGAGCGAGCTCTGCCTGCTGCCTAGAGGTGTCGTGTGGCCTTCAATCTGTTCCTCGATTCGCCGAATGATCAGTGGGGGGTGATCGACGGCGATCGTTCGACAACGCGGATGCATCTCCACCAGGCGTCGTCTTCCACCGGCGCGATCGGTTCCATCGCTTCCGTGACGACAACCGCAACGCAGACCACACGTCACGAGCTTCCGGTTTCAACCGATCTCACCGCTTGCCTGTCAGGTGTTGGCGCTGTACTGACGGAGGATCTCCGCATTGGCCTCGTAGAACGCTCCGAGATGCCGGGTACGAGCATCGTCGAGTACCGCCTGGAGGCTTGTGCGGCGGTCGCACGCGACGTCCGCAGCGGCGAGCTGTTGCTCCTTGACCTCAAGCGTCTGTGGGTCGTCGGTGTACGAATGAGCCAGTGCCCGAGCTTCGCTTCGGGTTTCCACCGTGTATCCCGCCTTCGACATGCATTGGGACCACGCATCCCACCCGGCGACGACGGCGCGATCGGAGTCCACCGCTGCGAGCGCTTCCTGAAACGCGACGTCAAGGAGCGCCTGGTTCTGCATGGCCTCGTCCATCGACACACCAAGCTGTTCGAACGACGCGTAGATGCATCCGCTGCCGGCATACGACTGGTACTCGACCCCATTTCGGTCGTTGACCGTCTTGCGGTCGCTGTCGGCGCCCAAGAGAGCGACGTAGTAGGCGTCTCGCTCAGCATCGCTCAGCGCCGCAACGATCGCCTCGTTCGGATCGTTTCCTGGGACGGCGTCGAGGCGCTCGAACACGCCATAACCATGAGCTTCGATGTATGCAACCCGATCGATGTCACCAGGCACACTGTTGCCCATCGGCGGAACGGCGTACTCGAAGCCCGCCTTCGACATGCACTCAGCGATCGCCGAAGAGTAGTTGTGCTGCGCCAGCGGATCAGCGAAGGTGCCCGTGGCCCGCTCATAGGCATCCACGATGAACTGGTTCGGATCAACCTCAGATGGAGGATCGACCGATGCCGATGGACTCGAGGGCGCCGTCCTCGTGGAGGAACCACCACACGATGCCGTGACCAACCCGACGACCAACGCAGCGATCACGAAACCCAAGCGGCGCCGGCGAAGACTCAACCGCCGCAAGTGATTGAACCGTTGCGGATGTCGATCGACGACGCAAGATTCGGGTACGCAAGCGATGCTCGGGCGACCGTCGGCGAGAAGCTGACGTACGGACCCGCGCAATCGAGATCGTTGTGCAGACGAACCGTGCTACCAGTGCGGTTGAAGCCCGACTCGGCGTTGTCGGGCCCGACGCTGGTTCCAACCAACGAGTTGTAGTCGTACCAAACGCCAGTCATGTTCCCGGTGAAGGAACTGTTCGCCCAAATGCAGATGTAGCCATTGGCGCAGTCGTACTGAGCGGCGGAAGCGCGACCTGCGAACGAGACCATCGACGCTCCGGCGAGCAAGATACCGGCGACTGCGACACGAGCCGTTCCAGCTCGAAAGCCGGATCGGACCTGACGACGATTGAACATGACGGATCTCCCTCGTTGACATTGACGACACCGACCGGACGGGTGTTCTCATTCCCTAGGTGTCGCTCCGAACCGAATCCGTTCCGAGACATCAATTGCACCTACGTAGTCCTGATCAGTCGCGAAGATCGGACGCAGCCTTCGTCGCCTGACGACGAGGGCGCCCATCTGTCCACGCGATTCCCTTCGACAGTGCGGCACGCAAAGCAGCCGACAGCCGACACGGCCGGTCGCCAGGCGGCTCGTCAGCCTCCCAACTCCGCCACGACTCGACGAGAGGCAGTCGCCCCGAACCTGACTCTTCACCGGTCAGGACAGGCCGAGCGATGATCGGATCTCGGCCAGATTGCGCAGGTAATCATCCTTCAGCGACAGGTACTCGTTGATGGTCTGCGCGTTGCCGTTCAGCCATACCTGCACGTCGTCGGCAAGCCACCCCGAGGTCATCTCAACGTATCGGGTCTCGAGTTGACAGGCGATGTCGGCTTGCCTCGTGGCGATCTCCGCAGGCGTGACGGACGACTCTCCGGCAAACAAGCTGGCGGGCCGATCCGGTGCTTCGTAGTCGAACCCGCGCTCCGACATGCACGCCGACCAGGCTGCGTCGAGTTGCTGCACCTTGGGCGACGCGTCGAGCGCGATGGACAGCTCGACCTGCGCGTTGCCGATCTGCTGATCGAGCTGCCAGAAGTTCCCGCCTTCGTCGTACACGCGATCGAACTGCTCGCCCCTGCAACCGTCTCGAGACGAGCCGTCCGTGCCGAACAGCGCTTCCATGAACGCTGAATCTTGCTGCGCGCGTCGCTCGTTCGCCCCCATCGGATCCGGCTGTGCCTCCTCCGGCGGTAGATGGTATCCGTACTGCTCCACCGCCGACGGCTCGATCGGTGTGCGGATCACAGAACGAGTCCCGGCCGTCGCATCGTACGAAACGACCTCCATCTCGAAGCCCTTCTCCCTCATGCACGTTGCCATCGCCGCCTGCCACGTCTCGTACAGACGACGCTCATCCTCGTCCGACAGGCGCAGGTCGTCCAAGGGCGACTTCACTGGGATCAATGCCCGCCACGCGTCGCCGCCAGGGTCCCCGCCAGACGGAGTCGACCCGACGGTGCCCTCCGTTTCAGGAACAGACGGTGATGCCGGCATCGAACCGCCGGCAGGCGGTTCGATGAGCAGTGTGCCGGAACCGGTGGGCGATGACCCACTCTCAGGTCGGGCGTCTCCACCTGAATCCGTCGCGCACGCCGATGTCACGAACAAGAGCATCAACGCCGCCACGGCGAAGCGCCGGCACCGAAGTACCGACGCTCGCAACCACCAACGCATGACCGCAACAGTGAGGTGATGTCTCATGGATGGTCAGACGCAGGCCGACGTCACCCATTGCGACGACGACAGATCAACCGACGAGTTGTCGTACCAACCTGCCGACTCGCTCCTGTACGTGCGAGGCATGCTCTGATTGGCATCGCGGTACCAACACACCCCGGTGTACGTGGTCGACTCGGTCCGAACGCGCACGCTGTTGATGCGATCCTCGATCGCGGTGCCGTTCTGGTACGCGTACGGCGCGTAGCTGTTCACGGCCGTGTAACCACCGAACCCTCGGTAGTTCGTGGGATTTGTCGAGTTCTGTTCACCGACGCACTTGTCGACGAGGTTCACACACGACTGGTTTCCAGTCGCCGACGC
>CALMLJ010000116.1 GCA_937868025.1 uncultured Acidimicrobiaceae bacterium | reverse complement strand
GACTCGGTCACACCGACGGGCGCCGTCAGCTGCAGCGGCACCACGACGGTCTCGTGCTCACTCACCCCTGACCGCATTGCTCCTGGACAGACCGTCACGTTCGACTACAGCGTCGGTACATCGGCTGCTCCAACCGGTGTCGCCGCCAACTCGGTGCACCTGACCTACACCGACGGAGCGAACCGCCACCAGTACATGGACGGCACAACGACGAGGGACTACGACGAGCGAGCGAGTACCGAGATCACGCTCGTCGCTCCGAAGCTCTCCTTCGCGAAGTCGCCCGAGCTCGACGACCCCGGCGCGACGATCGACGTCGGCGGCAGTTCCACCTTCTATCTCGTCGCCACCAACACGGGGAACTACTTCGCGACCACCGTCGTGATCGACGATCCCATCCCGACCCACCTGTCGGCCGACCTGGCCAACACGACCTGTGTGGTGTTCCCCGCCTCGCCGACGAGCACCTGCACCCGCACCGGCACCGCGTCGCACCCCGTGTTCACCGTCGACCGACTCGCGCCCGGTTCCGAGATGCGGGTCCAGCTTCCCGTGATCCATGACGGGTCGGACCCCAAGGTGGTCGGCTCGGAGTTCAGCAACGTGGCCAGCCTCTCGGCCCTCGGCTTCACGACCATCACCGACGACGGCGGTCTCAACGCCCAGTCGGGACCGAAGCCTCCCCTCCCCACCAAGTCCGTCTCCCCGTTTTTTAATGATACGGCGACCACCGAGATCTACACCGTCGACGTGGCGCTGCAGAACGCCAACGCGACCGTCTTCGACGCGACGTTGATCGACACGGTTCCCGACGGCCTGACGGCGATCACCCCGCAGTCCATCACGTGCATCACCGGCTCGTGTCCCTCGACGCTCGCCTACATCGGCTTCGAACCGTCGGCCAACGGTGGCGGGCGCGCCGCCTGGTTCATCGGTGACCAGCCGCTCGGCACCACCGGCACCGTCCGCGTCGTCTACACGGCCCAGGTCGCCACGGCGTTCGTCGGTGGCGGCATCCCCGTGGCCGGCACCCTCGTCCGCGACGGCGTCCCCGGCGGCGACCCGCTCAAGAACGCCGCCCGGGTGTGGTTCAACGACGGGATCGACCGCTACGCGACGGCACCTCCGGCCGTCCCGGCGACCACGACCGCCCAGTTCACCAGCCGGTCCGTCAACACGCGGGTGTCCCTCGACATCTCCACTCCGCTCCTGTCGCTCACGAAGGGAGCGGCGAAGCAGTCGCTCGAGGCCGGCGACCGTTCGAACCCGCTGTCGGTCGAGACCTACACCCTGACCGTCACGAACACCGGTTCCCGCGCCGCCTACGCGACCGAGATCACCGACGACATGGCCGGCGGCGAGCTCCGCGACGTGCTGCTCGACGGCGTGCCCGCCGGCGTCACCGTGCTCGACCCGTGG
>CALMLJ010000115.1 GCA_937868025.1 uncultured Acidimicrobiaceae bacterium | reverse complement strand
CAGGGCCCTCGTACGCGTCAGCGGACCCCTACACCCCGCTCAGATCCGAAGAGCCCTCATGTTCGTTCCCTCGTGGAGGTACGTGGCATGACCCACTTTGTCCGTAGGCTCGTAATCATCCTGGCGGTGGTGCCGGGACTCGTAGGTGCCCAGTCGGTGATGGCGTCCGCCGAGCGGCGGCCGACCTCGTCGCAGCGACCTCCGATTCCGGACGACATGTTCGGGCCGGACGACTTCGACGCTGACGAGATGAAGCGGCCGACGTCGACGCCGCGTTCGGACCACTCCGTGCCCGGGCAGTCCTCGAATCCGGGCGACGTTCCGAAGCCGAACCCCGGCCAGCCGCTCGCAGCGAAGAGCGACGACGTTGCCACCCAGATCAACGACCGGCTGGACAAGATGCCGAGTGCGGGCGATGTCGTTGCGGAAGATCGACCTCCGGGTGGCGGCTACTCCCCAGCTGACTCGGTGGAGCTCGTCAACGAGCGCGCCGAGTCGTCCACGGTGTTCGCCAACCCCGATGGATCCAAGACCCATCGGCTTGCAACCGAACCGATCCACTGGAAGGACGAGTCCGGCAAATGGCAGAACATCGACGTGTCGCTGACGCAGGGCCGCGACGGCATCATCCGTTCGGGGGCTAACTCGTTCGTCGCGGCCTTCGATCCGAAGACGCCCGGCTACTACCTCACTCGAAATGGCCAGACCCTGGCCTTCACGCCGACCGGTGGCCAGAAGACCGAAGGTCGTGTCGAGGGCCTGACGGTGACCTATCCGGAGGTGTGGCCTGGAGCAGACCTTCGCTACACCCTCACGTCCAGCGGCGTGAAGGAGGACATCATCATCAAGCGCCGCATCGAGCAGCCGTCGTTCGAGTTCCGACTCGACGGCGCCGTGGTGACCGGACGCCCGGAGAAGCCAAGTCGCGACGGCGCACGAGATCTGACCGGCGGTCTGACACTGTCCGGACCACTCGGCAAGGACATGATCGTGTACCCGCCAAGCGTCCACGGTCCTGACGGAACGCCACTCCCCGAGGCTCAGCCGGTCCTGAGTGGTGAGGCCTCGACCGTGAAGGTTGGGCTCGATCCATCATGGCTGGCCAAGCGGTCGGATCGCTCGTTCCCCGTGGTCCTGGACCCGACGACCGCCAACGTGACTCAGACCAACAGCGCGATCTATCGCAGCTCCAGCACCTCCTCCCCGTTCTGCTGGTGGTCGCCACCGTCGTCGTGCACCCACGCGACGGTGGGCAACCACTACAACCTGGCGCCCTCGACCGGCAACGAGATGTGGCGTACCTACTGGGAGCTCTACGGCCCGTCGATCCGCTACGAGAACATCCGCGACGCGCGACTGAAGTGGACCACTCCGACTGGCGTCGGCACGCTCCCGACCAGCCTGTACGCGACCTTCGCGACGGCGGTCACCTGGAACGGGTTGGTCAACAACACCAACCCTGGGGAGTACAAGTACTGCTCAAACGCCGTGATCTACAACGGTGACGGCCAGTGCGAGGTGACCTCGATCGTCCAGGCAATGTTCCGTGACCGTGACTATCTCCAATTCGGCCTCTCCGGCGATGAGATCTCCAACACGCTCAACGCCAAGGACTTCACGCCGGTACTCGAGGTGACCGTCAACGACGACCCCGTGATCTCGGGGGTAAGCCCAACTGGCGATGGAGTGACTCCGCACATCACCGACTCGTCGGCACCAGTCGTTCAGATCACGGCATCGGACACACACTCCGATCCGCTGGCGTACAGGGCAGAGATCTGCGACGTCACGGGTGGCGTGTCCGGCGCATGCGCCTTCACCCCGTGGTCTTCCTACACGACCTCCAGCCCCTACAACCTGACGCTGGCGGCGCCGGCCTATGTTATCCAGCACAACCGTACGTACACCTACCGCGCCGAAGTCACCGACGGACCGGTGACGATCTCGGCCGACCCGCAGGTCTTCCGTACCACAGGGCTTCCGGCCCAGCCCACATGGCGAGGAGGCTCAGATCCGTTCTCGGGCTTTGAAGGCGGCGTCAACACAGCAACGGGGAACTACTTCGCTGACCAGCTCGACGCATCAGTCTCTGTCGTGGGACCGAAGCTCGAGATCACCCGCTCGTACAACTCGGGCGACGACCGCACCACGGGTCTGTTCGGCGCCGGCTGGCACACCATCCTTGACATGTTCCTCCAACAGGACGGCGACGGCGGATTCAACCTGGTTCACGACGACAACTACGTCGAATGGTTCGGGCAGAACTCCGACGGAACCTGGGCGACCCCCTTCGGCGGCGGCTCGACCATCGAGCTCGACACCGTCTCCCACGTAAACGACACCTGGAAAGTCATCACCCCAACACAAACGATCTACGAGTTTGAACAGACCGGCCTGGTGACCGATCAGATGCGTCTGAGCGCAGTGGTTGACGCGAAGGGCCATCGGTTGGAGATCACCGGGTGGGGTGGCACCTCGCTGACCATGACGTCCCTCGCTAGCCAGCGGTCCATCGACATCACACTGTCGCCGAGCACCGGGCACGTCACTCAGGTGGACACGGACGATGGCGCCGGCGGCACCTCGGTCTGGACCTACACCTACGACCTCGCAACCGGCGACTACCTCACGTCAGTCACTGATCCGGTCGAGTCCGACGAGCTGACTCCAAAGGCCACCACCTACGTCTACGACGGTCCTGACGATCGACTGTCGGAGTGGCGCAATCCGAAGGGCAACGTTGAGGTGACGCTGGAGTACGACCCCACCTCCAAGCGAGTCGCGTGGCGGGAGGACGGCGCGCTGCGTGATCGAGACCCCGGTCCTCTCAGCGACATTCGAGGCAACCGGACGTCCTACGTCTACGACGACACCGACCCCGACTTCGCGATGAACACGACCGTCACCGATCCCCGCGGCGAAACGACGGTCTGGAGGTTCGACGACCGCCTCCGACTCCTCGAGCGTGTCAACGAGCGCGGGCGAACGCGCACCTGGACATACAACGACGAGACCGGATTCCTCGAACTGCTCGTCTTCGAGGACGACGGCGAGAACTCCGTTCCCCACCGCGAAAGCTACAGCGACTTCAACGAGTTCGGATCTCCGCGCAAGATCCAGACCCAGTGGGAGGAGACCAGAACCGTCTACGTGGCGTACAACGCCAAGAACCAGGTGACCGTTCGTCGCGATCCCCGAACCAATCCGCTGAGCCCCACGGACAACACCTACGCCACCATTACCTCCTACGCCCCTGACGGCGTCACCGTGATCAAGGAGGACCGGCCTGACCCTCTTGGCGACGTCACCTATAGCTGGACTGACGGTACCGAGGCTGCGTACGACGGTGGACCGGGCGACAAGATGCCGGCCGGGCTGCTGAGGGAAAAGACCGAGCCGACTTCCGACAGCGCTGACGGCACGACCAGCTACGACTACGACAAGCAGGGCAACCTCCGCGTGATGGTCGACGCGCTCGGCAAGACGACGACCTACACCTACGACGACTTGGGGCGCGAGGAGACGCGCACCGAGACCGGCACTGGCATTCCCGCCGGAGCGACCTGGACGACAACCTGGGACAAGCTGTCGCGCACCGACCTAGTCGATGAGCCGGAGGTGACGAATGAAGTCACCTCGTCCACCCGCCAGCTGCGCACCGACACCGACTACGACGCCAACGGCAACGTCGAACGAGTCACCGGATCATCCCTCTCTGGCGGAAGCCCGTCGCGAGTGACCGAGTACAGCTACGACGACGCTGATCGAAAAATCAGCGAAACGGTCGCCAAGGGTTCAGTCGTCGAGTCCACAACTACTACGGGATACGACGACAACAGCAACGTGGTGTCTGTCGAGGACGGCGTGGGGAACGTACTCGAGACAACCTTTACCGAAGACAACCTTCCCGAAACCACGGTTCTGAAGAACTTCCAGCCAACTCCAACGGCACCGGTGTCGACCTTCGACCTCGTCATCTCGGACAAGGAGTACGACTTCGCAGGCCGCGTGACCCAGGAGACGAAGGCCAACATCGATGCTGGCGGCCTCCCTGAGGATCGCGTCTACGAGTACACGTACGTGTTCGAGAAGGTCGCTACCAAGACCCTTCTCCACTTCAAGGAGCGAATCGAGGTCGATCCGACGCCTCACGAGTTGAGGCTCGAGGTCAATGAGTTCGACCAGGTCGGCAACGTTCTGTTCAAGCATGAGGGCAACCTCGTTGGCAGCGACTACGCCCGGACAACGGCATATGAGTACAACCCTGCTGGCCTTGTTGAGGAGCAGACGCTCGTCAATTCAGATGGCGACCCCGAACGTCGCACCTCAACGGTCTACGACGCAGCGGGCCACCCCAAGACCATGACCCGGGACGGGTTCACCGCGATCACCGGGATTCCTGATCGGATCACCCACCTGGCCTATAACGACGACGGTCTGCTGCTTACCAAGACGGTTGAGAACGACGTCACCACCGACCTCGAGACCACGTACACCTACAACGCGCGTGGCGGCGTCACCAGCGAGCAGGATCCGGAAGACAACGTTTTCGAGACCGACTACGACCAGCTCGGTCGCCCCACCGTGCGGACCGCACCCGAGGTGCACAACGAGTCCAACGGTAGCGGCGGAGACAGCCGCCCGGAGACGATCACCGGTTACAACGAGTTCGGCGAGGCCTCTCACGAGGAGGACGCCAACGGCAACGTCACTGAGCACTGGTACGACGACCTGGGTCGTGAGACAGCGATCTGGTATCCGACGTACACGCCTCCCGGCGGCTCGCCGATCACCGCGGCAGAGCTGATGTCCTACGACGGCGTCGGGAACCTCGTCTACAAAGTCGACCGTCGTGGAAAGTCTTCGACGTTCGACTTCGACCAGCTCAACCGTGTCTACCGCACACTCACGCCGGGCTCCGCTCCGTCGAGCCAGGTCGAGAATCTCACCTTCTACGACTTCGTCGGCAACCAGGTCCGAACAGTCGACCCGACCGGCGCAGTCACTCGGTTCGAGTACGACATGGCCGATCGCCTGCGACACCGGATCGTCGAGGTCCGGCAGCCGCTTGCAGCGACCAAAGAGCTGACAACCACCTACGACTACGACAGTCTCGGCAACCAGACCTACTTCAAGGATGAACTGGACAAGGAGACGACGAGGACGGTCAACGCTGCTGGGCAAGTGCTCGCGGTTACGGACCCGCTCTCACACACGGCGACCACTGCCTTCAACCCCTTCGGTGACAAGGTCGAGGAGGTCGACGAGTCGGATATCCACACTGCGTTCGGGTACGACCAGGCCGGGCGAATGACCTCCACTGCCAACACCGGTCTCGCCGGCGCCGAGACGCCGCAGACAACCGTGATCGACTACGACGCCCGAGGTCTGCGCCGGGCCACAACGTCCCCTGAAGGACGCGCCACAACGGTCATCTGGGATGACGCCGGCCGCATGGAGTCGGTCACCATCGGCTCAGGCCCCGAAGCCTCCACAACTGACCTCTACTACGACGCCGCTGGCAACAACACCCGGGTGAAGAACGGGGAAGGCGAGAGCACCATCCTCACCTACCAGGAATGGAACCTTCTGGCGGACCGAATCGAGCCCGCCACGAGCACCAGTCCAACGCTTGCTGAGCGCACCTGGACCACCGTTTACGACGGGGCGGGTCTCGTCACCAAAGAGATCCAACCTGGATCGGTCGAGCTCGACCGCACGTTCGATGACGCCGGACGCCCGCTGTCCGAGACAGCGACGGGAGCATCAGGTTCCCGCACCTTCAGCTACGACGACGCTGGTCGAATGCGCAGCGTCTCCCACCCGACGGCCACGATCGACGTTGAGTATGACGATCGAGGTCTGCCCACTGCGGTCACGGGTGGAGCAGGCAACTCGGCGTTCACCTGGAACGATCGAGGGGAACTCGAAACTCGTACCGACCCGGCCGGCACGTCGAACTACCTGTACGACGACGCCGGCAGGCTGGCTGAGGAAACCGACCCGATCACCGGTGGAAAGGCGGAGTACGGCTACGACGACGCCGGCCGACGCACATTCGCAGCGAACTTCGACTCGAGCCTCACGGGCTCACCTGATGTCCCGGTTCGGTGGACCGGCTACGACAACTACGGCCGCATCGACTGGGACGTACTCCTGCCCAACCCGAATAGCGATCCCGAGACCATGGCTCGCTCGTATGACTTCGACGCCGACGGCAACGTCGCGGCAACGTTCGTCTGGGGATCGTCCAACCCCGCCGACGCAGGTTTCCAGTGGTACGTGTACAACAGCCGCAACGAACTCGCAGAGTGGTGGGACACCACTGCCACGCCGACGTTCTATAGCTACGACCTCGCTGGAAACCGGACGAGCGCTGGTGCGATCAGCTACCAGTACGACGAGCAGAACCGCCTCACGAGCGCTGGGTCCGACTCCTACACCTGGACCGATCGCGGAACAATGGCCTCGGTGACGAAGGGCCTGACGACGACGAACCTCACGTTCGATGTCTTCGGTCAGAACCTCACCAACGGCGCGACCACCATGGCGTACGACGGCCTCGGTCGGATCGCGTCCCGAGACGCAGACCCATTCACTTACAGCGGACTGTCCATCGACCCGGTCGACGATGGGGATTGGGTGACCAACCACGGCCTTGACGGAACCGTGCTGTCAACGATGGAAAGCGGAGGCCTCAACGCCCGATGGGCGGTCGTCGATCCGCACCGAAACGTCGTCGGCCTTCGAGAGCCGACGTCCGGCGAGGTGGACACGTCCACCGCCTTCAATCCCCATGGCGAGAGGATCAACACCACCGGCTCCCTCAACCCGACGGTCGGCTTCCAGGGCGACTACACCGACCCCACGAGCGGCGAGGTGTGGATGGGCACTCGCCACTACCAGCCGACCACAGCAACCTTCACCTCGCGGGACTCCTACAACGGGCGGCTCGAATCGCCCCTCAGCCTCAACCGGTACACCTATGCGGTCAACAACCCACTCTCCAATTGGGATCCGACGGGGATGGCGGCCAACCCTAACGATGACTGGGGAAAGTTCACCGCTGACGTCGAAGCGGATCTGAACGCATACAAGACGCGCGAGTTCCTCGGCGGAATCCAGAACGGCCGCAACGCCGGCCTCAACGATCAACAGATCAGCTTCTTTATGGGCATCCATTGGAGCACGGTAGTCGAGCCCAATGTTCTGATCTGGCGAGAAGAGATGATTCGCCAGTGGAGCAACGCCCATTCGGACAAGAGCAGCAAACCAGAACCAAAGGAACCCTTCGTCCAGATTGGAATGGACGGCGAACCTCATATCGTGGACTCATCGAAGTGGACGGATCGTCAGTTCGCCGCAAACATCGCTATGAACGCGAGCGTATGCAGCGCAATTGGCAAGACTACTTCGCTTACCGCAGCGGGCGTTTGTGCCGCCTCGCATGCTGCGATGCCCGCCATCTTCTCCTGGCTGAATGAACAGTTACTCCTTGGAGATCTACCAGAGAAAATCGACGCGGCTCTCGTGGGACTCGTCCAGTTTATTACGGGCTTCTCCCTCGGCCTCGTCATTGGCGGAAGCATCCTTGCGGGAGCGGCGTGCGCCTCGGTGGGTACCTTCGTTCTTGGCGCCGCCTGCGCCGCGGGCGTCGGAATCCTCAGCAGAGCCTCTCAGGCAGCGCTCGGGGGCGCGACCTTCGGACAGTCGTTGCGTGCCGGCTTCGATCCACGGTCGATCGGGCTAGACATACTCCTCGGCGGAGTCGCGGCCGTAGGGGTGGGCGGTTCGCTCGCACGGAACAGCTACCACCGCTTGATCTCGACGGCCAAGGGCGAGGCGGCGGCAGCGTATGGTGCAGGTGCCACTCCGTACGAGGCTGTCCTGACTGGCAGCACAGCTCGAGATACGATTAAACAAGCCGTGCGATCCGGAATGCCGAAGTGGCAGGTCGCGGTCATCGAGAAGGGATTCAATCGACTCCCTTGGCGGCAGGGCGTGAACGAGATCACGCCGCAGATGCGGATCCAGAACTCGAATCTCCAGAGCGTGTTCGACGGAATTGATCACTCGAATCGAATGATGGACTTTCTCTTCTATGGAAAACAGGAGTACTACAGCACTATTGGTGGGGCCGCGATGACCGCCAACATCAGGTAGCTGTGAGCCGGGCAACCTCCTTGGGCCTTTCCGAGTCGGAGATCGGAATCGCGGCCGATGGTCGCCTCGATGCCTATCGTCTCGGCGAAGACGGCTTCGAGTTCCAACGAGTCGTTGTCGCTGATGACTTCTACTACCACCAGAACCCGGGTGTCTGTAGCGGTCTGGCGCGAACGTTCGGTGGAGAACGGTTGCTAGTGGTCTACGATGAGGGGCGGTTTTTCGCTGCCACTGACCAAATAGTAGTGCCATTCGAGAGGGGTCCGGTTCAGGTATCAACTCACCTGTTATTGGGCCGACGTATTGTCCTTCGATCTACTCGCCGGACTCAAACTCTCAGCGAATGGAGGTCGCCGATGCGTCTCCTCGTCGATGCCTTTGCTGACCCCCAGGATCTGTCAGCGGTGGACGTCTGGCGCAATATCGCAGAGCGTCTCCGGTCCGACTATCCGGCCCTCGACGCCGCGTACCTTTTAGACCGCCATCTGGGCCTATGGGCCGCAATCTCCTCCGACGATTAGCGTCTAAGCGCGTTCCCAACTCCTGACGCTCGATTCAAGTGCACGCATCATTGCAGTCATAGCTAACAGGTACAACGCATACCACTAGCACTCCAGGCGCAACCTTCAAGAGGCAACGGCCCATTCGGTGGGCCGCTCAATGACGGCGCCATGCTGATCATGTCGACCAGCTACCAGATTCAGTAGTCCCACTGCCCCCTCAGTCGAGCGTTCTCTGCGCTCGACCGAGGGGTGGAAGCCCGGCGCGGCGGACTCGATCGCTTCACTGGCCGTGTTCGCTCTTGGTCGGTTCAGGTGATTTGCCAGGACGTGGTGGTGTAGATCACCGAGCCGTCCTTGGGTGGTGCCCCGAAGGGCACCACTCCGGCGTAGCCCAGCAGGAGACTCGCGTCGAACAGCTGGTTGCGGCCTGCGACCAGCCAGACGAGCACGGTTCCCGCATCACCTTGCGCAGACGTCACGCGGTTTGAGCTCGACGTCCGCCGAGAGCGTCAGGGGTCACCGTTAGGATCGATGACTACCTTCGGTGAGGAGCCTGGCCGTGGCCGACAGATCGCCAATCGAGTGGACCGAGGCCACCTGGAACCCGACAACCGGCTGCGACCGTGTTGGGCCGGGTTGCGACAACTGCTACGCCCTTGCTCTGTCGGCTCGTCTCAAGAGGATGGGCACCGGCAAGTATCAGAACGATGGTGATCCTCGCACCTCGGGGCCAGGGTTCGGGCTGACGCTTCATCCGAGCACGCTCGAGATCCCATATCACTGGCGGAATCCGAGGACCGTATTCGTCAACAGCATGAGCGACCTGTTTCACGACAAGGTCCCGATCGGCTTCATACGGGACGTGTTCGCCGTGATGGCCGACACGCCCCGCCACACCTACCAGGTGCTCACGAAGCGATCGAAGCGCCTTGCTCGGATCGCCGATCGCCTCGACTGGCCCGAGAACGTCTGGATGGGGGTCAGCGTCGAGACCGACCGGTACACCTTCCGAGTCGACCACCTCCGTGAGGTCGAGTCCGCAGCCGTGCGGTTCTTGTCGTGTGAACCTCTCCTGGGTCCTCTGCCGAGCCTCGACCTCACGGGGATCGACTGGGTGATCGCTGGAGGCGAGTCAGGCCCTCGCTATCGGCCCGTCGATGTAACGTGGATTCGCGGGGTGCGGGACAAGTGCAATGAGGCTGAGGTGTCCTTCTTCTTCAAGCAATGGGGCGGTCGGACTGCCAAGGCGCAGGGCCGTCAGCTTGACGGAGTCATTCACTCGGAAGTGCCGGTTCAGCCCAGACGACGTGCGTAGGAGTTGGCCGTGGAACAGATGGGGATGTTCAACGGCGACCTTCCGAAGCGCGTTCCAAGACGCCAGGTCGCAAAGAAGGCGGATGACTCGACCGTTCTTCGTCATTTTCACGGCTGGACCCTGGACAAGCTCGAGGTCTTGGAGCGATGTCTGAAGGTCTACCGCCGGGTCGCGGGCGGAGGCGTGTACCTCGACGCCTTCGCCGGAGAGGCACGGTTCAGTTCGACGAAAGGTAATCGACCTGTCGAGGCTGAGGGCTCTGCCGCTCGGGCAGTTCATCACGGGTCGTTCAAGCGGCACATCCTGATCGAGCTGGAAGCGAGCAGCATCGCAAAGTTGGAGGCGTTCAAGGCGGCGCTGCCTGAGAAGAAGCGGGCCACGGTAGAGATCATCCAGGGTGATTGCAACGAGGTCATCCCGACCCTCTTGGCGGCAGACGATCGGAGCAATGCCCGATGGTTCACGCTCTTGGACCCTGATAGCACTCAGCTTGACTTCGCCACCGTGCGGGCGCTCGCCGGGCACTTGCCGTACGTCGAGGGGTCGAACCCGAAGAAGCCTCAGCAGTGCAAGGTGGAGCTTTGGATTCTGTTCAACGACCAGCAGGCGCTCCGTCGGATGTGGCCACGGGACAAGGTGAAGCACCTTGAACCGATTGGAGTGCAGAGATTGGACCGTGTGCTCGGTTCCCGGGATGCTTGGCAGGATCTCTGGGACGCCAAGCGATCTCCGACGGCGTTGCGTGAGCGATACAAGGAGCTGCTCGAAGGTCTCGGCTACCGGTTCGTGAACGAGACACCCATTCGGGACCCGAGGACGGGCGCTGTCCAGTACCACATGATTCACGCCAGCGATCACCCGGCAGCGGACCGCTTCATGAGGTGGTCACGCAACGCGGGAGCGAAGGAGGCCGGGCGAGGAGTGGAGCTGACGATCCCCGGCGCAGACTGGACTGAATAGGGCGCCGCCCTGGACCACAACCTCCGGGCAACCGGAGCGCATAGCCTGGCTGTCCGGTCCGGATTGTCCCGGCGGCGCAGGCGGTGCCGACGCTTGAGGAGCGGTCGGTGTTGGCCGCCTAGCTAGTCCTCGGGGTCGAACAGCATTCCGAGGACGCCGAGGCCGATGGCACCGGCGATCAGCACCAATGTCCGTGCGTAGTCGGCGATCTCCCCGAAGTCCTGGAATGGACTGCTCGGGAGAGAGAAGACCCAGGTGGTGAAGGCGATAGGCGCGACAATGATCCGGTAGACGGGGTAGTCGCTCTTCGTAGGCTTCGCGTTGTGCGTCTTCTTGAAGCTGCTGAAGAAGAAGGCGACGACGACGATGGGGGCGAGCACGAAGAACACGGCGGCGGTCAGCCATTCAGGTCCCCACTGGTCGTTGCTCGAGTCGGTGAGGGCGATGACCGCGACATACCCAGCGACGACGTCGCCAGGTATGTAGTTCAAGACCTTGCCGAGGAACTTCGCCTTGGTGTCGTCGGTGGCGACGGCGAATAGCTGTCTGTTGGTCCCTGCGTTGATGCCCAAGCCGATTGCCGTCATGTCGCCCCCTCCACGTCCAGATGAATGACGTTAGGCCGCCGGATCTGACGGCGCATCGGAAAGTTCACCACCGGCGGTCAACGCATGTTCCTGGTGAGCTCCGGCATCGGCCGGTGCCTGACCGAAGGCAGCGCTGTGCCCCGTCTCAACTTCACGTTCCGTCCGATCGAGGTGTGGCCCCGCGATCTGACCGCCAACAGGCGCCCGTCCCGCTTCGAGGCCTCGTGGTCGTCGACGCTCGAGCTGCTCGAGCGCGAGGTGCGGGCCCTGAAGGGGGCGTCGGCGAGGACTCGACTCGACCTCGTGGTCCAGCTTGCGGTTCCGCCGGGCGCGATCCGCCAGGACGGCGCGTTGGCCAAGGGGCGTTCGGCGCCGGAGCATCCGGGGGTGATCCTGTCGTTCGACGGTGCGGACAGGCAGTACCAGTTCGCGTGCGACCAGTTCGTGTCCCGCAACTACCGCTCCACGTTGAACGGTTGGCAGACGAACGTGCGGGCCATCGCGTTGGGCATGGAGGCGCTGCGAATGGTGGACCGATTCGGGATCTCTGCTGGCGGCGCCCAGTACGTGGGGTTTGAGGCGCTGGGCGCTGGACGTCCGCTTCCGGCAGCGGGGATGTCGTTGGCCGAGGCCGCTGCGCTGATCGCACGGGAGGCGATCGATGTCGCGTCCGGAACGGCCCCGTTCACGGCCGCGGAGATCCTGGCCGAGCCGGCGAAGCGTCAAGGTGCGTTCCGTCTTGCGATGCGGCGCCTGCACCCAGACCTTGGCGGCGACCAGGGGGACTGCTGCACGTGTAGGTGACATTCGATCTGTGGTGCCGAGAGGTGCTGCTGGAAGGATGTTCACATGCCCAGGCCTTACCCCCAGGAGTTCCGTGAGGACGTGATCCGGGTCGCCCGCAACCGCGGGCCCGGCGTCCACCTGAAGACCATCGCGGCGGATTTCGGGATCTCGGAATCGTGCCTCACCGGCTGGTTGAAGACCGCCGACATCGAGGACGGCATCAAGCCAGGCACGACCGCAGCGGACAACACCGAGCTCCGCGACGCGAAGCGCCGGATCCGGCTGCTCGAGCAGGAGAACGAAGTCCTCCGTCGTGCTGCAGCGTATTTGTCGCAGGCGAACCTGCCGGGAAAATGATGTACCCGCTCGTCCGCGAGCTCGCCGCCGACGGCATCCCCGTCACGGTGACGTGCCGGGTCCTCAACCTTGCCCGCCAGCCCTACTACCGGTGGCTCCTGGAGCCCTTCACTGACGCCGAGTTGAACGAGGCGTGGCTGGCGAACGCGATCTTCGACGCGCATCGCGACGATCCCGAGTTCGGGTATCGGTTCTTGTGCGACGAAGTTCGCGATGCCGGCCACACGGTGTGTGAACGGACGGTGTGGCGGATCTGCCGTGACATGGGCTGGTGGTCGGTGTTCGGCAAGAAGCGTGGCTCGAAGAAGTCCAAGGTCGGCGCCCCCGCCCACGATGACCTGGTGCGCCGCGAGTTCACCGCGGATCGGCCGAACCGGCTGTGGCTCACGGACCTCACGGAGCATTGGACGAACGAAGGCAAGCTCTACCTCTGCGCCATCAAGGACGCGTAGTCGCGGCGGATCGTCGGCTACTCCATCAGCGACCGGATGCAGGCCCGGATCGCGGTCGCGGCGCTCGACAACGCTGTCGCCCGCCGTGGCGATGTCGCCGGTTGCATCCTGCATTCGGACCGTGGATCGCATTTCGATCCCGGAAACTCCACCGTGCGCTCGCCCGCCACGACATGGTCGGGTCGATGGGCCAGGTCGGTTCAGCCGGCGACAACGCGGCGATGGAATCGTTCTTCGCGCTCTTGCAGAAGAACGTCCTCGATCGCCAACGCTGGGCGACCCGCGACGAGTTGCGGATCGCGATCGTCACCTGGATCGAGCGCACCTACCACCGCCGACGGCGTCAAGCCGCCCTCGGCCGGTTGACCCCGATCGAGTTCGAAACGATCATGACCAACCCCGCCACCCAGGCGGCCTAACCCCAAACCCCACCTGTCACCCGATCTTGCAGCAGTCCCATCTGCAAGGCGTTGAAGGCCGCGACACGTACAAATACCTACAACATCTTCGGGGAGTCAGATTGGTGAGTCGACGAACAAGCGCCGGTATTGCGGCGGTACTCGCTCTACTGACCATCGCACCGGGCTGCTCCCGGTCGGAGGATCGCTCCAGCGAGGAGTATTGGTACCTGGACGGGCAAGGCCGCGAGACGTTGCTCATCCGTTCGTGCTGGACCGATCGGATACGCGTCGAGATCGCTCCGTTCGACGACGGACGGTACGGGCCGTACCGCGACCTCGCCACGCAACGCAACGGTGACGAGGCAGGAGTGTGGACGGCGGAGATACCGGAGGACGTGGAACATGCCGAACGCGACCATGGCCAGCGATATCGGATCAGAGTCGTGGCCGATGTTGACGGCAGCTCGACGTTGGTCAGCGCGGGTGGAAACGCCGACCGATCCTCGATTCCGTCCGCGCCGAACGCGGTGACCTTCGACGAGAACGTTGTCGACACCCGATCCGTCGGATGTACTTCCTGACTGCTCAGCGCTCTCGAACGGATCCAACCGGGCGCAGGTGGGGCGAGTTCCCGACCGCCCGCGGCAATCGGCCTGCCAAGGACTCGGCGGCCCCGGCTCCTACAGTGTCGCGGCCGCTTCCGAAGGATCCTTCCCTCATGCACCGTCTCGCCCCGTCCCGCCGCGCCCGCACCTTGCTTCGTGCCGGGCTCGGTGCCACCCTGGTTGCCGTCGGGTTGTCCGTCGTCCCGCTGCCGATCGTCACCGCCGTCACCGACTACCGCGTCGACCGCGAACCGCTCCGATTCGAGCCCATGGCCGCGGTCCAGGAAGCGCCGTCCACCGACGGCGAGGTCATCTCTCAGGTGGCCGAGGTCGAGCCGTTCGTGACGATCGGGGTCGCGTTGCCCGAGGTCCCGACGTCACCGGTGTCGGTGCGCTGGCGCGACGACGAGGGCTGGTCCGACTGGCACGAGCTCGAGGTCGAGGTCGACAAGGGCCCCGACCAGTCCACCGACGAAGGGGCGAAGGCCGCCGAGCACCGTGAAGGTGTCGTCACCGAGCCCCTGTGGATTGGCAACGCCGACGCCTACCAGGTGCGCCTCCCCGAGGAGGTGGTGGATCCGGCAGCCGACACGTCGACGACCACAACGAGCGCTCCCATCGACGGAGCGGGGCCTGAGGTCGTCGTCGTGCGGCCCGACGGCCAACGGCTGGAGGTGGAGTCCGACAGCGTGCCCGCCGGAGCGCAGAGCGTCGGCCGGCCCGCCATTCGTACCCGCGGCGAGTGGGGCGCCCGGGCACCGTCCAACTCGGTCGGTACTTCGTCGTCCCTGAAGCTCGCCGTAGTGCACCACTCGGCGACGGGCAACGACTACTCGCCGGCCGACGTGCCCGGCATCATCCGATCGATCCAGGCGTTCCACATCGACGGCAACGGCTGGTCCGACATCGGGTACAACTTCATCGTCGACAAGTTCGGTGGCATGTGGGAAGGCCGCGACGGCAGCCTGCTTCGCAACAGCATCGGCGCCCACGCCGAGGGCTTCAACACGGGCTCGGTCGGTGTGATGGCCCTCGGCAACTACACCGCCGGTGCCCCGGGCGCGGCCCAGGTCACCAATATCGCCGACGTCATCGCCTGGAAGTTCGCGAACGCCGGCATCGACCCCAACACCCGCGTCGACTTCACGTCGGGCGGCAGCTCGACCGTCCCCGCCGGCCAGGTCGTGAACCTTCCCCGCGTCGTCGGCCACCGCGACGTGGGCTCGACCGACTGCCCGGGTTCCAACCTGTACGCACAGCTGTCGTCACGCATCCGTCCGATCCTCCCGGCGCTGGTCGCCGGCAAGGCGTCGCCCGTCGGCATCGTCGACGTACTGGCCGGGGGACCGCGCTCGGTGGTGCTGTCGGGTTGGACGTTCGATCCACTCGAGACCGATCCCATCGAGGTGCACGTGTACATCGACGGCGTCGGCCGCAACCTCGGCCCGACCCCGTACGAGCGGCCGGACCTTGCGACGGCCTACCCCGGGGTCGGCACCAGGCATGGCTTTGCGACGACCATCGGCGATCTCTCGCCGGGAAGCCACAGCGTGTGCGTGTTCGGCATCAATACGGGACCGGGCTCCAACACGCTGCTGTCGTGCCGCGATGTCGTGGTGCAGACGGGTGATCCCGTGGGCAACCTCGACAGTGTCTGGGCCGGCCCCGACGGCACGGTTGCCGTGAGTGGTTGGGCGCTCGATCCTGACCAGGGCGCCGGGATCGAGATCCACGCCTACGTCGACGGACGGGGAACGAACCTCGGCCCGGCAGCGAACTACCGACCTGACATCGCCGGCGCGTTCCCCGGCTACGGCGGGTCGCACGGGTTCTCGTGGGTCACATCAGGCCTCGGTGCCGGACGCCATGACGTGTGCGTGTTCGCCATCAACGTCGGAGCCGGGTCCAACATCCTCCTGGGATGTCGCACGGTCGTCGCGCCCGGCGGTGCCCCGGTCGGTGTGCTCGACGCGGTGGTCGGCGGGCCCGACGGGGCACTGGCCCTGTGGGGTTGGACGCTCGATCCCGACACGGTGGGTTCAACGGAGGTCCATGTCTACGTCGACGGCGCCGGCGTCAACCTCGGCCGCGCGTCGGGCGATCGCCCTGACATCGCGGGAGCGTTCCCCGGCTATGGCTCGCGCCACGGGTACTCGTGGACGACGACGGGACTGGCGCCGGGCCGCCATCAGGTCTGCGCGTTCGCCATCGACACCGGCGGCGGTCCCAACACCTTGCTCCGCTGCACCGACGCGACCGTCCCCGGCGGTTCGCCGGTCGGGTCGATCGACGCGATCTCCGGGGCCGGCGGCCGGGTCGGTGTGGTCGGCTGGACGATCGACCCGGACACGTCCGCATCGATCGAAGCGCACGTCTACATCGATGGTGTTGGCTACAACACCGGACCTGCGGCGCAGTACCGCCCCGATGTCGCGGCGGTGGCTCCGGGCTACGGCGCCGCTCACGGCATCTCGTGGATGTCGCCGGCGCTCGCACCGGGCAACCACTCGGTTTGTGTGTTCGGTATCAACCGCGGTGCCGGTGGCAACACGCTCTTGACCTGCCGGACGGTCGCCGTCTGACCGTTCCCGAGCGCTGGTCGGAGCCCGGTCCCGCCATGGTCCGGGCTGCGTCTCGACACTGGATCGCTGCTAGACAGACACCACTGTGAAGGGCCTCATTCTCTCCGGCGGAGCGGGCACCCGCCTGCGACCGATCACCCACACCAGCGCCAAGCAGCTGGTGCCGGTGGCCAACAAGCCGATCCTGTTCTACGGCATCGAGGACATGGTGGCCGCCGGAATCACCGAGATCGGCATCATCACCGGTGAGACCGGTCCCGAGGTGCGGGCGGCGGTGGGTGACGGCTCGGCGTTCGGAGCACACGTCACCTACATTCCCCAGGACGAGCCGCTCGGGTTGGCGCACTGCGTCCTCATCGCCCGGGATTTCCTGGGCGACGACGACTTCGTCATGTACCTCGGCGACAACATGCTGCAGCAGGGCCTGGTCGACTTCCTCGCCCGCTTCCACGCCGACCGTCAGGCGGCCAACGAACTGACGTTGGGCGATGTTGGTTCGGAGCCTCCGGCCGCGCAGATCCTGCTCTGTCCGGTGCCGGATCCCCATCGTTTCGGGATCGCCGAGGTGGACGCCGACGGTCACGTCGTGCGATTGGTCGAGAAGCCCGAGGACCCGCCGTCGGATCTGGCGCTCGTCGGGGTGTACCTCTTCACCAAGCTCATCCACGAAGCGGTCGCGGCGATCGAGCCGTCGCCCCGTGGCGAGCTCGAGATCACCGACGCCATCCAGTGGTTGATCGAGAACGGGCATCGGGTACGCCACGACCTGCTCGACGGCTGGTGGCTCGACACCGGCAAGAAGGACCCGCTGCTCGAATCGAACCGGCGGGTGCTCGAAGAGCTCGAGCAGCGCATCGACGGCGAGCTCGACGAGTCGAGCGAGATCGACGGCCGCGTGGTGATCGAGGCCGGAGCGAAGCTCGTGAACAGCCACGTGCGCGGTCCCGCCATCATCGGCGCCGGCACCACCCTGACCAACAGCTACGTCGGCCCGTTCACCTCGGTCGCCGCCGGCTGCGCCATCAGCGATTCCGAGGTCGAGAACTCCGTGATCCTCGAACGTGCCCGCATCTCGGGCGTTCCCCGCCTCGTCGACTCGTTGATCGGCCGCGACACCCACGTGCACCGGACCGAGCAGCGCCCCAAGGCCACCCGCCTGATGATCGGCGACGACTGCTCCATCGACCTCGAATAGCGAGACAGGTAGATCTTCCATGGCCACCATCACCGAATCCGACGTCATCGCCGGCGTACAGATCGTCGAGCCGAAGAAGTTCGGCGACGAGCGCGGGTACTTCATCGAGAACTACCGCCGCGAGTGGTTCCCCCAGGGTCGCGAGATGATCCAGGGCAACCGCGGCAACCGCATCGCCGGGTGCCTCGTTGGCCTGCACTACCACCTGCACCAGGCCGACTACTGGTACGTCCCGTTCGGGCATGCCCGCGTCGTCCTGCACGACCTCCGTCAGGGCTCGCCCACCGACGGCGCCACGCAGGTCCTCGACCTCGGCGAGGTCGACGGTGGCGAGAACAACCACCTCGGCATCTTCATCCCGCCCGGTGTCGCCCACGGCTTCGCCTCGCTGTCGGACATGGCGATCACCTACCTCGTCGACGGCTACTACAACCCCGCCGACGAGAACGGCGTGGCGTGGAACGATCCTGCGGTCGACGCCGACTGGGGTCTCACCGACCCGATCCTGTCGGCTCGCGACCAGGCCAACCCGCTGCGCACCGAGCTGGACCCGATGTTCCAGCCGCACTACCAACTCCGACCCTAGGATCTCCCCAATCATGAAGCTGTTCATCACGGGCGGCGCGGGGTTCATCGGTTCGAACTTCGCGCGCCACATCCTCACCAACACCGACGACTCGGTGGTCGTCTTCGACGCCCTCACCTATGCCGGAAACCGCGAGAACCTCGCCGATCTCGAGGACGACCCACGGTTCTCGTTCGTGCACGGCAACATCTGTGACCGCGACGCCGTCCGTGCTGCCATGGACGGGTGCGATCAGGTTGTGCACTTCGCGGCCGAGAGCCACGTCGATCGTTCGCTCCTCGACCCCGACGTCTTCGTCCGCACCAACTGCGACGGCACCAACGTCATGTGCGACATCGCCACCCAGATCGGCGTCGAGCGCTTCCTGCACATCTCCACCGACGAGGTGTACGGCTCCATCGAAGAGGGCAGCTTCGTCGAGACCGACGCCCTGCACCCGCGTTCGCCGTACTCGTCGGCGAAAGCAGGGTCCGACCTGATCGCCATGTCGTACCACGAGACCTACGACCTCCCGGTGGTCATCACCCGGTCGTCCAACCAGTTCGGGCCGTACCAGTTCCCCGAGAAGCTGATCCCGTTCTTCGTCACGACGCTGCTCGAGGGCGGCAAGGTGCCGCTCTACGGCGACGGTCTCAACGTCCGCGACTGGTTGTTCGTGCTGGACAACTGCACCGGCGTGCAGACCGTGCTGCGCGACGGCAAGGTCGGTGAGGTCTACAACATCGGCGCCGGCAACGAGAAGACCAACCGCGAGATCACCGACACGATCCTCGCCGCCCTCGGCAAGGACGAGTCGAGCGTCGAGTACGTCGAGGATCGCAAGGGTCACGATCGCCGCTACTCGATCGCCACCGACAAGAGCGCAGCCCTCGGCTGGGCGCCGAGCCGAACCTTCGAGCAAGCAATCGACGACACGATCAAGTGGTACGTCGACCACCGCGACTGGTGGGCACCGCTCCGCGAGCGGGTCAAGAACCGCTGATCATGCGAATCCTGATCACCGGCGCCAACGGACAGCTCGGTACGGAGCTGCAGCTCGCCCTCGCCGACGGGCACCACGAGGTGCTCGGCGTCGACCTCGATACGTGCGACATCACCGATCGAGATCAGATCCTCGGCGCGATCACCGGTTGGTCACCCGACCTGATCCTGCATGGCGCGGCGTTCACCGCCGTCGACCTGTGCGAGGCGCAGCCCGACACCGCGTACGCCGTCAACTCGCTCGCCACACGCTTCATCGCCGACGGCGCCCGTCGCGTCGGAGCGCACGTCGTGTACGTGTCCACCGACTACGTGTTCGACGGCACGAAGGCCGGGCCCTACGTCGAGTGGGACACGCCGGCCCCGACGTCGGTGTACGGAAGTTCCAAGTTGGGTGGCGAACTCGAGATCGATCCGTCGTGGACCATCGCGCGCACCTCCTGGGTGTGCAGCTCTCACGGCAACAACATGGTCAAGACCGTGTTGAAGGTCGCCGCCGAGCGTGACGAGCTCACGTTCGTCAGCGACCAGGTGGGCCACCCGACGTTCGCATCCGACCTCGCCGCGAAGCTCATCCAGCTGGGGGTGGCCCGGGTGCCGGGCGTCCACCACGTCACCAACCAGGGTGCGGTCAGCTGGTACGAGTTCGTGCAGGACATCCTCGAGGCCGGTGGGCATTCGCGCGACAAGGTGAAGCCCATCTCGACCGACACGTTCCTCGCCGGGCGCCCTGCTGACGCTCCGCCGATGGCGACGCGCCCGGCCAACTCGGTGCTCGACAACTTCGCGCTCCGTGCCAGCGGCCTGGGGGAGCTCCGCGACTACCGCGAGCCCCTCGCCGAGGTCGTAGGTCAGCTCCGAGCAGACTGACGCCAAATCCGGTGCTCGAGGCCGTGGCTGCGCTCCTGGTGGTCGTCGGCCTCGGCGTCACCCCGGCGCCCTGTTGGCTTGGGTGGTCGAGCCGACGCTGCGATCGCTCCCAGTGCAGCTCGCCGTCACGGCGCCCGTGGCCACGATCGCCGCGAACCTTGCCGTGGCCCAGGCCCTGGATCTGGTCGGTCTCGGGGTGATGCCGTGGGCACCCCTGATCGTGATCGCCGCTGCACTTCTGGGAGCCGGCGCGCGATGGCGTTCTTGGCCCTGGCGATCGTCATCGGGCTGGCCGTCTGGTGCGTCGGGCTCCGAGGCCAGCCCCATCAGCCACCGAGCCGCGATGGGCTCTATCGCGGCTTCGTCGTGGAGCGTATTGTGGATACCGGCTCGATGGATCCGGCGCGTGTGGTGGTTACCGATCCCGTGACCGAGACGCCCGCCGCCGGCTTCCAGCCGCCGGCGTTTCCCACGACGGTGGCCTTGATGCGGTCGCTGGCGGGTGTGCCGATCGGTGTCCTGCTCACGGTCACCACGGTGCTCGCTGCCGCCGTGCTGCTTCCCGCTGGCCCTTCACGCTCGTACGGCGTCTGCTCCTGCGCCGTCCCCTCGTCGGCGGGTTCGCGGCGTTGGCCGTGCCACTGTTCGCGGTGTTCCCCTACCAGCCCATCGACTGGAGTGGCATCGGTGTGATCGTCGGCATGGCGCTCGTGCCGGTGGCTGTCACGCTCGTCGGTGTCGCCGTCGAGGGGCGCACGCGGTCGTCGATCGTCCTGACGGCCCTCGCCTGCTATTGCGTGCTCGCCGTGCACACGTCGCAGGCGGCGTTGTTGGTCGTGATCGTGGGTGTCCTCGAGGTGGGTACCGCGCTGGAGCGGTGGATCTGGCCGGAGGAGCGGGCCGGGCTAGTACCTTGGCGGCCATCGCAGCGGGGCACTCCTCTCTACACGCCGGGCCTGCTCTTGCTGGGCACGGCGTCGTCGGAGCGCACCGACTTCGGTTGAGCCCCGGCGCTCACCCTCGGAGCGGCGCTCGGCGCCCTCCTCACGCTCACGACCGCCACGGCGGCGGGACAGTCGTTGCTGGTCGCACTCGCGTTCGTCGGCATGCTCGTCGACGCACGCCGGCGCGAGCTGGGAGGCTGGGCCGTGGTCGGTGTCGCGCTGGGTGCTCTGTACCTCGCGGCGGCCGTGCCGACGGCCCGTGGTCGGTGCTGCGGCCACTCACCCAGTCCTGGTACTACGCCATCAACCGCACCGGCTACCACGCGCCGTTGGTGCTCGCGGTGTTCATCGGATGTGCGCTCGATGCAGCTATCGCCACGGTCGGGTCGCGCTCGTGCCGCGTGTGGCGGCCCGGACGGGTGTGGTCGCCGTCGTGGCGGGCGCGGTGGCGCTGGGGGCGGCGTACCTCCCCGACGACGTCGATGTCGTCCGTCGTGCGTACTCCACCGACTTCCTCGTGACCCCCGACCTCGCCGGGGCATTCGAGTACATCGACGATCACGTGGCCGACGGCTCGGTGGTCCTGAACGAGGAGCGCGACGGTTCGGCGTGGATGAACGCCGAACGCGGCCTCTCACCGCTCGTCGGTGTCTACGCCTACGGCTCCGACGAGGAGAACGACGACCGCCTCTATCTCGTCGCGCACATCGCCGACCTCGGTGCCGACGCGCTCGTGGCGCAGTTGCTGGACCATTGGTCGATCAGCCACGTGTTGGTCCAGGAGCGCGGCTTCACCGACGAACCGTCGCGGCCCCGGGTCGGGGACCTCCGGCGCAACGCGGGATTCTGTGAGGTCTTCAGCAGCGGAGGACCCCAGGTCTTCGCGGTGTCGACGATCCGCTAGCTGGCATCACAGCCAGCGCTCGTCACGCGGAACGAGCTGCGCCGAGCCTGAGCTCGTGCTCGACCGCCCGGAGCGTCCGATCACGGAACTGCTCGGGCGAGAACTGCTCCAGGTGCCGTGCCGCCTGATCCAGTCGGTCACGCTCCGCCGCCTCCGCCGTCGCGTCGCCGGCCCGGACCGCCTTGACGGCCCTGATCTCGTCGGCGATCGCCACCGACAGCGCCGCTGCATCGTGGGCCGGGACCACGACACCGCACGGTCCGGCCGTGTCGGGCAACGCTCCGGCATCGGTCACGATCACCCGGCAGTGGGTGGCGAGGGCCTCGATGACGGGAACGCAGAAGCCTTCGTGGTGCGACGCCGACACCAGGATGTCGGAGTGCCAGAGGAGTGCGGCGAGTTCGTCATCGGGCGGATCGGACGCCACATCGATCAGGTCGGTCAGTCCGGCGTCGGCGATCTGGCGATTGAGCGTTCGGAAGTACTCGGCATCGGAGTTCGAGATGCTGCCGGCGAGTGTGAGCCGGAGGTCCCGGCGCAGCTCCGGATCGAGCAAAGCGATCGCTGCGACCAACTCGGTCAGGCCCTTGGCCGGGACGAACCGGCCCACGCTGATCAGGCGCACCGGAGCGGTGGATGCGGTGGTGGTGCCTATCGAGGCTTGTCGGCCGCCGACCTCGGGGACCGAAGGTGCCATCGGTACGACCAGCTCGGGATCGATCGCCGTGCGGGCGCACAGCACGTCGGTGTTGTGCGGGCTGTCGGACCACACGGCGTCGGCGAACTCGGCGGTGACGAGTTGCACGAGTCCGCGCTGGGCGAACCCGCGCGTCGCCCCACTCAACAGCTCGGGTGGGGTGACGTTGTGGAAGTGCACCACCCGACGGGCGCGGGGATGAGCGAGCGTCAACGCATTGAAGAGGTCGTAGAAGATCCCGAAGTGGAAGATCACGAGATCGGCGGCGAGGTAGATCGGGTTTCGCAGCAGGTCCCACGCGTGGGGCGAGGTGGTCTCCCAGGCGCCGGGGTCGGAGTCACGGTGCTGAACGATGACATCGACCCGATAGCCGGCGTCGACGAGCACCCGGCGTTGTTGGCAGATGATGTTGGAGATCGCGTCGTTGCGGACACGTATCCCGCTGACGATGACGATGCGACCGCGATCGGCGGCCGGCTGCGTGGTCATGCCCGACGTCCACGGCCCGGGACGACGTGGACCGCAGCCAACGATGCGCCGGTGCCGACGGCGGAGACGGTGATCATGCGCCCGGCGCCCGCCGGGACGGTGACATGTCGGAACCCGGGTGGTGACGGGGTGAGCACCGACCGCCAGTCGCCCGACGCGACCGTGACGACCGGGCCAGGGTCGGCCTCGTCGTCGACGGGAGGGAGGTGCACGACCACGGTGGCCCGACCCGGGGGGAGCACCCCCACCGTGAGCGCCCCACCGTCGAGCATCACGCCGGTCGTGTGGTCGGGGAGGGGGACGAGCCCGGCACCGCCGGTGATCAGCGGCGAGCCCGACCGGATGCTGGTGCACGAACGGAGGTCGCGTTCGACCGCGTCGGTCATGGCCGCCACCGTGAAGGCATCTTCGAACCGGGCCCGGGCGGCGATCGACATCTGTGACCGCCGGTCGACGTCGCCGACGAGCTCGGACAGCTTCGACGCCAGCGACGTGGCGTCGGCCTCGGCGAGCACCCCGGCTCCCGTCGCTCCGATCACCTCGGGCGCGGCTCCGGCGTCGAGGGCGACGACCGGCGTGCCTGCCATCATGGCCTCAACGAAGATGAGCCCGAACGACTCGAACCGCGACGGGGCCACGAACAGGTCGGCGCGACGATAGGCGTCGACGACGTCCTCGTCGGAGACCTCGCCGCGGAAGGTCACGCGGTCCCACCACGCTGCGCCGGGATACGCCGCCTCGAACGCTGCGCGGTACGTGAGGCCGTCCTCGTTCAGGAGGTCGTCGCGTCCGATGAGCTCAAATCGGGCTTTGGGGTGGGCGTCGAGGACGAGCGGGATCGCGTCGAAGAGGAGGTCGATGCCCTTGCGACGCTCGAAGCGGCCGACGAACAGCACCGTGACACCGTCCTCGGGTTCGCCGCCACCGACATCGGACCCGCCCGAATCGACCACGCCGAGGTGAGAGGTGAAGAGCCCGTCGTCGTCGATCGTCACCTCGCTGGCCGTCTCGATCTCGCGGACGATCGCCGAGCTGATGGCGTGCAGGCCGTGGGAACGGGCCAGTACCAGGCGTTCGAGGTCGTGGATGGGTGTGCCGAGCGCCGCCATGAACTCGGCGTCCTCACTCCAGGCGGGACGGTTCTGCAGGGAGATGCCCATCGTGGTCATGAGCGCCGTGATCGTGAGGATGGACGTCGCCTCGCCGAGGGCGAACCCCTCGACGTCCCAGATCGGCGCATAGACGAGGTCGAGCGGGCCTTCGCCCTGGATTCGGATGACCTCGTCGGCAACCGCGGCGCTGTTGGCCCAGATGGACGCGGGGATGACGGTGTCGCTCTCACGGAACGCCCGACCGGACGACTTGGCGATGCGGTGGACCCAGACCCCGTCCTCGAAGTCGACCGTGCTGTGCGCGGGGGCATCGGTGATGATCCGTACGTCATGGCCGCGGCGGGCGAGCTCGCGGCCCAGGTCGAGGCAGTAGCGACCGATGCCACCGGCGACCGTGGGCGGCAGCGTCTGGGTCACCAGACAGATCCGCAGCCGCCGGCCATGACGCTCGATGATCGGGTAGGGCAGGAACTCGCCGCCGTGGACCGCCTCCAGTGCCGGGTCATACATCTGGACCCGGCCGCGTTCACCGATCGCGAGGCCGGGCGCAAGTGCGCTCTGGATCACGTCGATCGCCTCGGTCATCTGCTCGTCGGTGATGCGCCCGACCGCGTGGTTGTAGGTCACGTCGGCGGTGCGCGCCGCGCAGAACTCGGCCGCCCCACCGTAGATCTCGCTGAGCAACAGGTGATCGCTCCCGTTGACGAACGAGAAGTACACCGCGTTCTTGATGATGGGATAGTTGTTCAGCACGACCTTGTGGTGGTCGCGGACGCCGCTCGGCAGGAACTTGTGGTGAACCGCAGCGTTGGGCGATTGCCGGATGACGTATCCGGCGTCGATCAGCCGGACGCACACGTCGGTCTCGTCGAGGTAGTACTCGTACTCCTCATCGAAGCCCCCGACCGCTACGAGCGCCTGCCTGCGGAAGCTCGAGTTGCACCCGAGCACTGACGGGTACTGCAGCGAACCGGGGAACGAGTAGTCGTCGAACGGTGTCGTGTCGGAGTACTCGGCGCGGCCGAGACGATCACACAAAATGAAACGGGTCTGGAAGCCGTAACCGGTGTGGTCGTGCACCACGCCTCCTGCCCCGGCAACCTCGTCGTTGGAGTAGAGCTGCTGGAGTTCGGCGAGCCAGGTGTGCTCTGGCACGGCATCGTCGTCGATGAACGCAACGAGGTCGCCCGATGCGGCGGCGATGCCGATGTTGCGCGACATGGATAGGTTGCGCTCGGGACACAAGCGAGCCTTGATGAGACCATCGAATTCGGCCATCACCAGATCGGTATGGTCGGTGCACGGACCGGCGACGACGATGACCTCGAAGTTGTCGTAGGTCTGGTGCCGCAGCGAGACGAGCAACTGGCGCAGCGCATCGGCGCGGTCGAGTGTGTTGCAGATGACCGAGAAGGTCGGGCTCATCGAGGCAACCTCACGCGGGCTTGCGCGCCGCGACCTGGAACTCGAGGCACTTGCCATTGGGGCGACCCTCGGCTTCGATGGTCACATCGTCGAACCCGGCGGCGGTGAGCAACTCCGCGAGCGACTCGGTCGTGTAGAAGTTGAAGTGGAAGTCGCCCTCGTACTCCTGCCCACCGAAGGTGACCTCGCGGAGGTCGTCGAAGGAGATCTGGCCGGCGGCGTAGCCCGTCAGCATCGCGCCGGCGTCGGGGACGACTGCCCGGAAGGTGCCGCCGGGACGCAACATGCCGAACCAGTAGGGGAGCAGTGATCGCTCCAACTGGGCCTGCGGGAAGTGCTCGACGACGTGGGCGCTGAAGATCTCGTCCAGCTCACCGGCCTCGAACGGGAGGTCGTCGACCGTGGCGACGACATCGACGTCGGGGAGCGCGCGCATGTCGACGTTGAGGTAGTCGGGCAGCGGCTGGTGTCCACACCCCAGGTTGAGGCGGAGCGACCCGGTCGCGCGGCGTTCGTCGACCGCGGACTGGTTGACGATGTCGGCGGCCACCGTCGCTGCGGCGCCGGCGGTCGGGGCTGCGGCTGGCGCGTTGCCGGACGGCTGGAAGCGCAGCTCGAACATCAGCTCGGCGCGTGCCCGCTCGAGGCGGTCCCACAGCTCGGAGACCTGTCGGGCGAGATCGGCGATCGCATCCGCCTGGCACCTGCGGGCGGCGTCGATGTCGGCGATCTGCCGTGCCATGCCGCGCTGCTGGCCCTTGGCCGACGAGATCACGTTGAGCAGGTCCGGCATCGTCTGCTCGACCTGGTCGAGGACGGCGGCCTGGTGGTGCAACTGCTGCTCGAGGTGGGGGCCCACCGTGGCCTGCACGGCCTGGAGAGCCGTGGTGATGTCGTGCAGTGCCTGATCGTGATGGTCCAGGCGCGCGGCGACCGCGCCGTCCGGGGGCGGAGCGAGGGTCCGGCGCAGCTTGCCAGCGATCCGGCGCGGGACCGACATCAGAACTCCTCGGGCGGGGCCGGGAGGACGGTGAGGCCCTGCTGTGGCGGTCTCACCTTCCAGTCGCCGGCGATGTCGACCACACCGACACCGGCCCGGGTCGTGCCTCGGCGCACCAGGAGACGGGTCTCGCGATCGCGACGGTCGAAGGTGTGCTGGACGTGGCGGTCGTTGATGGCGCCAGTGACCTCGTAGTGGCCCTCGATGAGCGGGCACTCGTCGATCACGAAGAGAGCTTCGCCGAGGCCGGGTTCGACCCGGCCCGTCTCGAGCCCGTGCCGCTGCGTGTTGGTGCCGGCGACCAGGACGCCGTTGTCGGTGTGGATGGCGTGGCCGAACACGAGGTCCTCGAGGGCAGTGTGCGCCCGATAGACGATGGCGATCTGCATGCCCTCGCCGTGCTCAACCGTCGTCGTCGGGGCGCCACTCGCGTCGCGCACTTCGATCGCCAGGATCTCGATCTCGCCGGGGCCGTCGACCGACTCGGTGGTCGCGCCGCTGGTTGCGGACACCGTGCGGTGCGACGCGCGATCCTCGGCCTCGGCGTCGTTCACTTTCTTCAGGTACGCCGCTGCGACCTCGATGGCCGGCCCCTCCATCTGTAGGACGCCGTGGTCGAGCCAGGCGGCACCGTCGCACATCGTCTCCACCGTGCCCATGCCGTGGGTCACGACGACGATGGTGACCCCTTGCCGACGCAGCCCGTACAGATGGTCGAAGCACTTGCGTTGGAACTGCTCGTCGCCGACGGCAATGACCTCGTCGATGATCAGGATCTCGGGCTGCACGTGCACCGCGACGGAGAAGCCGAGGCGAACGTACATGCCGCTCGAGTACACCTTCACCGGCGAGTCGATGAACTGCTCGACTCCGGCGAAGTCGACGATCTCGTCGAACTTGGCGTCGATCTGCTTCTTCGTCATCCCGAGGATCGTGGCGTTGAGGTAGACGTTCTCGCGGCCCGACAAGTCGGGGTGGAATCCGGCACCGAGCTCGAGCAGCGTCGAGATCCGCCCCGAGGCCTTCACGTGGCCGGTGTCGGGGCGGTAGATGCCGGCGATGCAACGCAGCAGCGTCGACTTGCCTGAGCCGTTGTGTCCGACCAGCGCGTACATCGACCCCTCGGGAATGTCGATCGACACGTCGTCGAGCGCCCAGAAGTGCGTGGCGGTCTTGTCGCGGCCCCGCCGGGTCACGAACTCCTTGATCGACGTGGGTCGGTCCGCCTGCAGTCGGAACTCCTTGGAGACGCCTCGTACCTCGATGGAGCCGGCCATCAGATCTCCTCGATGTAGCGGGGCGCCTTGGTGGAGAACACCCGCCACCCCAGCAGGGTCATGATCGTGGTTGCGAGGATCATCGCCACCCAGTTCAGCAGCGTTGGTGCTTTCAGCAGATAGACCGAGTGGCGCATCGCCCCGACGAAGTGGGTCATGGGGTTCAGCTTCAGCAAGTCGGCGGCCCAGGGGTGCTTCGCCGCGATGTCCTCGGAGTAGACGATCGGTGTGGCGTAGAAGAGCACCTGGATGCCGAGCGCCACCAGGTACGCGACATCGCGGTAGCGGACGTTGAGGAGGCTAACGATCATGCCGATGCCGAACGCGAAGGCGGTCAGCAGCAGGAGGATCGGAAACACGATGAGCGTCGTCCATCCCAGGTTGCCGATGATGGCCATGAAGACGATGAGGATGACCGTCTCGACGGCCGTCTGCGTGAGCACGGTGAGCGACCCGGCGATCACCGGTACCTCTGGCGGGAAGTAGGTTCGCGTGAGCAGGCCGCCGGCGGCGAGGAACGACTGCATGGCGATGTTCACGCCGCTGGCGAACGAGTTCCAGGCGACGAGCGCGGAGAATAAGTAGAGCGCGAAGAGTTTGCTATGGCCGTTGCCAGCGACCGGGGCCTCGACCCCCAGGAACACACCGAACACGACGGTGTAGATCGCGAGCGTGGTCGCCGGGTTGATGAGGGACCACAACCACCCGAGGACACTCTTCTTGTAGCGGGAGCGAAGGTCCCGCATCGCGAGGTTGGTGATGAGTGTCCGGTACTCCCAGACTTTCTTGGGTGCTGTCATCGTGGTGGCATATCGGGTTGAACCGGCGACGACTCTAGCAGCAGGGTCCCGCGGCCCATGGGCACGGACCCCGTGCCGGGATGCCGGCGGGCGGGGTCAGGATCGGTCGAGGACGTCGAGACGTTCGGCGATGCTCGCGCCGACGCGCTTGGCCGTGAACGGCCGCAGTGCACGAGGTCCTGCGGCGGCCAGCCGGGCACGTAGCGCATCGTCGAAACGGACCTGCCGGAGGAGGTCGGTGGCGTGGGCGAGGTCGGGTTGTGCCCAATGACCGTGCTCGGGGTAGAAGGATCCCGGGCCGATCTCGATCTCGGTCGCGTCGACGAGCAGCGCCGAGCCGGGCAGCATGAAGTCCAGATTGCCGGAGTACCCCGTCGCGATCACCGGGGTGCCGGCCGCCATGGCCTCGGCCATGGTCAGGCCGAGGCCTTCGGACCGGTGGAGCGAGACGTAGCAGTCGACATCGGCGACTAGGGCCAGACGTTCGTCGGCGTCGAGGTACCTGTCCCACAGTTCGATGTCGTCGCGATCCCCGAATGCGGCCCGCAACTCCTCGGATTCCGACAAGTGCCGCGCGCCGTTGATCGACTTGAGGATGAGTCGACAGCCGTCCTCGGGAGAGAACGCAGCGGTGTAGGCCTCCACCAGCTCGAGCGGGTTCTTGCGCTCGACGATCGAGAAGAAGTCGAACGTGAACAGGAAGGTGAAACGCTCGTCGAGCCCCAACGCCTCACGGCGGCCCGGCGTGGGGGGTGCCTGGCGGAACTCCAACGGAACCGGGATCCTGACGACGGGCCGGGTGGTGTGGGCGGCGAAGATGTCGACGAGGTACTGCGTCGAGCCCCAGATCTCGTCGATCAGCCCGAGCGCGGCGACTTGCCGATCGCTCAGCACGTCTGTCTCCCAGTACCAGAGCCCGATGTTGTAGCGGCCGTCGAGGAATGCAGTCCCGACGTCGTCGACGAAGAACGCCAGTTGGTCCGGTGCGATGAGGATGAGGTTGTAGCGGTACGGAGCGGCTGCCGAGGCTGGGCCACCACCTTCGCGGCGTCGACGGCTGTGGGTACGGTCGTAGGTGACCTTCGTCCACGGGATGGCGGCGGCGTCGAGTGCGGCCGCGACGCGCCGGACGGCGACGCCCAGCCCGAGGTCGGAGTCGTGATAGCCCACGAGGTTCACGCCGAACTTCAGCTCATCGGTCCCGGAAGGCGAGATCACTGTGGCCGGCGTCGCGGTGCCCGGGAGATCGGGCAGCAGGGCCGTGCTGATCAGGCCTTCCTTGAGGCCGTGGATCCACAACCAGCGGAGGAAGTTGTCGCGGTCGCCCCACCGTACATGCGGGAAGGCGGCGGCGAGGTCGGGTCGCTCTCGCCAGACGAGGTCGGCGGCGACACTCACTCCCGTCAGCTCGGCGTCGGCGGGATCGCGGAGCCAGGAGAAGAACTGCTCCGCCGACTCGGGGTCGAATGGGTTCGGCGGAAGCTCGCCGGCATCCATCGCCGCCACGGTCCGGACGCGCACCTCCTCGCGGAGGGCATCACTGTGACGCACGCCGAGGATGTCGACCAGGGATCGTTTCGGCGATGTCGTGTCGCCCGTCCCGATCGCGGCTGCGAGGTCGGCCGCGTGTTCGAGGCAGAGCCGGCGCAACGGGGCCGACCCGCTGGTGAGCACGGCGGGATCGTCGGCCTGGGACGTGGAGTACCACCACGGGCGTTCCACATCGAACGCCGGGAACTGCGCCAGTCGAACGGGTCTATCGTCGACGGTGATCGCGCCGTCGACGATCGCGAGGCGCAGGTGGGCGACGGACCACGGCGACAGTCGCACGGACGCATCGGGGATGAGGGTGATGCCGTCGCCGGCGGTGCTGAACGTGCGCCATGGGTCGTCGAGGTCGATTGCCGACGCCGTGGGAGCGCACCGGTAGGCCGCAGCCGCGACATCGGCCCACCATGCCATCGCGGCGGCGGAGTCGGGGCCGATGACGGCAAGGTCTGGCACCCAGCCGTCGGAGGCGATCGCGGCGCCGGCGTCGTGGGCCCGCGGGACGAGGCCGATCCTTGCGACGTGGTCGGTGAGATCGTCGAGTGGGGCGAGCACCCTGGACTCGGCGGGAAGGACGAGCACCGGTTCCGCGTGGCCGACGAGCTCAGCCATCGCCGGCACCAGCGCCCACCGGGCGAAGGCCGGGCCACCGCCGAGCCACGCGTCGATGTAGCGAACGCCCGCGACGGTCAGGTGGCGCGCCGATACGGTGGAGGTGGCCCCCGGCACCGGCGCTGCGAGTTGGAGCGGGTGGGTGACGACCACGGTGATGGTAGCGGCGGGATGGTGCTCGCGGAGCTGTCGTACCACGAGCACCACATCGGGGCTCGTGGCCGCTTCGGCTGTCACGATCGCGTGCATTCGGGTCCCACCGCCGTTCGGCCAACCGGCGCGGTCGAGCTCGACCGCAGTAGCCTCCGACCCTAATGGCTCTTTCCCCGTCCCCCCGCGCCATCGCCCGCCGCATCCTCGGTCGCTCCCAGCTCGAGACTGTCGAGCAGCTGGCACGACAGCAGGAAATCCTCCAGCGGTCCGATCGCGAGCGCCTTGACGCCATCGAGGAGCGTGTCGCCGCCCTTACGTTGACGCTCGATGGGGTGTCGGCGTCGGTCGATCGGCTGCACGCCACGATCGTCGCCGCCGACCCGCAGATGATGCGGTCGGTGCTCGAGTCGGTCCGTGCCGACGTCACCCAGCTGAGCGCCGACGTCAGCTCACAGCTCGCCCGAATCGCTCAGGGGTAGGCCATCGGCTCCGGATAGGAGTCGAGCCCACCGAGATGGTTGGGATTGTAGTACGGGTCGCGGTGCAGCTCGGGGTACCAGCGTTCGTGGAGTCGTCGCGTCTCGGTCGGTACGACGGTCGGATCCCGGGTGATCGACTCGAAGTGGAAGAGCCGGGCGTGCGGCGACACGACGATGCGTCGACCGGTCGAGCGGATCTTCAACGACAGGTCGACGTCGTTGTAGTTGTTGGGGAACTCGGAGCTGAAGCCGCCGACCTCGGAGAAGACGTCGGCCCGAGTCATGAGACACGCAGCGGTGACACCGGCGACCTCCCGGTCGAGCCAGAGCGCCAGGCGGTTCCTGTCGCTATGCGGGTCCTGGCCGAACATGAGATGGCCGGCCATGCCGTTGAGGTGCACGTGGCCGCCGTGCTGGAGCCGACCGTCCTCGAACAGGAGGTGGGCGCCGGCGGCGCCGACGTCGTCCTCACGGAGGAAACCGCTGAGCACGTCGAGCCAGTCGGCGGTGATGACCTCGACGTCGTCGTTGAGGAACAGCAGGAGGTCACCGGCGGCATGCGCCGCTCCGAGGTTGCACTTCGCGGAGAAGTCGAACGGCAGAGTCCACTCGATCAGACGGAGACGGTCATCGGCGATTCGGCGCAACTCGTCGAGCACCGACTGGGGGGTCACCGAGTCGTACACGACGACGATCTCGATGTTCTCGTACGTGGACCGCTCCACGACGGAACGTACCGCCTCCACCACCATCACGCGACGTTGGCCCCACGGACGGCCGGCCCCACCTCGAGTGGGGATGACGATGCTGATCAGCTGCTGCTCGTCGACGGACCGCCGGACGCGGAAGTGGCCTCGTCGTTCGAGCTCCTCGACCTCGCCGTCGATGCCGACCCGCTCGCAATGAGCGGCGATGGCACGCTTGGCAGCCTCGTAGGCGTAGGGCTTGACGCCGTCGCCCGCCAGCACTGACGTCGGGACGGTCCGCCAGTGGTAGAGGATCTCGGGCAGGTGCACGATTCGGCGGGCCTGCTCGGTCACGCGCAGCACGAGATCCCAGTCCTGGGAACCGTCGAATCCGTCGCGGAACCCGCCGACCCGGTCAAACAGCTCGCGACGGATCGACGACAGATGGCAGGTGTACATCTGGCAGCGGAAGCGTTCCGGCGACCAGTCGGGCTTGTAGAACGGCGCGACCCGGCGACCCTGTGGGTCGACCACGTCTTCGTCGGAGTACACGTAGTCGACGTTCTCGATGTGCACGAACGCGTCGGCGACCTTGCGGAGGGCGGACGGGTGCAGGGCGTCGTCGTGGTCGAGGAGCGACACGACGTCACCGTTGGCGAGGGCGGCGCAGTCGTTCGACGCCGCGACGATGCCGCCGTTGACCTCACGGCGGCCGATGAGGATGCGCGGGTCGCGGGTGGCGATCTCCTGGAGCAGCGGCCACACGTGCGGGGCCGGGGAGGCGTCGTCGACGAGGCACAGCTCCCAGTGCCCGTAGGTCTGGTCGAGCACCGACTGCACACACAACTCGAGGACATCGATGTCGGTGTTGTAGACGGGCGTGAGGATCGAGATCAGCGGCTCGGGGTACTCGATCGGCATCCGCGGCATCGTATCGGCCGTCATCGGTGGCTCCTGGCGGGTGGGTTGATCGGATTGGTCACGGTGTTCACTCGTCGCCGAGCGAGCGGAGGACCTGGCCGACGGCGGCTGCGGCGTCGGACCAAGCGTTCGGTTGGAACTCGCCGACGATGCCGACGCGAGCGGCGTGGTGATCGGCGTCGGTGAGGTGGCGCTCCATGAGCGCGTGTAGCTGGTCGCTCGAGCCGGTGTCGAAGTACTCCACGAGGTCACCGCCGGCTTCGGGCAGCGCGCCGCCCCGCGACGACAGGACGGGCACACCACGTTGCAGGGCCTCCACGACGGGCAGGCCGAAGCCCTCCGTGACCGACGCCACGATCACGACAACGGCGCCGCGGTAGAGGCGGTCGAGCTCGGCGTCGGATACATCGGAGCGCCAAACGACGCCCTGAGGCCGCTCGGTCAAGCGCTCGACCACCCCGCTGTTGTTCCATCCGGCGCGCCCGACTACCACGAGCTTGGCGTCGGGATGATCGGCTCGCACCTTGTCGAACGCATCGAGGATCGTGGCATGGCCCTTGCGCGGCTCCACAGTGCCGACGGTCAGGAAGTAGGGGCCCGCCCCCGCCGGTGCGTCGTTTGCGGGCTCCGGTGGCGTCGCTGAGACGAGTGGAGTGTCGCCGAGGCGGAACACCGAAGCGGTCGGGACGGCGCCACGCCCGGCGGCGTACTCGAGCAGGTCGCTGCGGGTGTGTTCGGAGTTGCAGAGGAACGCGGAGCCGGCGTCGAGGTGCGCGTCGACGTGTGCCATGAACACGTCGACCATCTGCGGAATGAACCAATTCGGATGGGTGTGTGGGATCAAATCGTGTTGCAGCACGGCGACGTGGACACCGCTTGCTACCAGCTGCGGGAGGAGGTCAGACCGCGGTTGGGTCGTCGGGTTCCAGGTGGCGTCGAGGTCGAAGAAGACCGTGCCAGGCTCGAACCGGTCGAGCAACAGATCTCGGTGGTGCTGCGGCACCGCGGCGAGCTCGCGGCGGCGGCGGAAGCTGTGGACGACCGGTGCTGCGCCGCTCCGATGCATAGCCAGGGCCAGTGCCTTGCGAGCCGCGGTCGGTGGCGGCGGAGGACCGGCCGGCTGCTGGGCGGTGGTCGGCTCAAGCAGGCTCGCATACTCATCGGCATCCAAGCGGCGGAAGGCGCTGTGAACCTTCGACCAGCACACGGGGACGAGCTCGATGTCGGGCCTGGCATTTGGGAGCGCTTTTACCAGCTCGCACACGACTCGTTGGATACCGGCCCGCCATCCCGACCGCAGTGTCTCGGTTACGTCCACATAGCAGAGGAGCGGGCCACCGGCCCGGGGTCGCGGGGGTCGCGGAGGTGTCGCCGGCATGAGGAGGCTACGCACCGTGTCGGTGGGCACCGAACCGACCCGACGGCGAGTAACGCGCGAGGCGATGGCCGATGGCAACGCCGCCGCGACCCCGGCGAACACGCGGGCCCACGCGATGCTGATCGCCGTCTCGGGGCGCTGCCATCGGCGTATGCGACCAAAGACGTTGCGCCGGAACGGGCCCCAGGACAGGCGCCGCGCCACCGCCGCCGCCGCCAGGGCCTGTCGAGGCGAGGCGTTGCGTGCCGCGGTCAGGAGCCAATTGCGGTAGTTCAGGAAGAAGAACCCCTGCGCCTCGGGCCCGGCGCTGCCCCCGTGTAGGTGGTGGACGACCGACTCGGGCGAGCACATCGTGCGCCAGCCGTGGCGCCGGGCCCGCCAGGCTAGGTCGGTGTCCTCGTAGTATGCGAAGAAGCGGGGGTCGAACACGCCGACCTCGCGCAGCATCGCCGCCCGCAGGAGGACGCCGCCGCCGCTGAAGCCCCAGACCTCGTGTGGGGCGAGGTGGGGGCGATCCCGCTCGCCGAACCAACGTTCGAACCCCTCGATCCAGGGCGTGAGCGCGGTCCCGAGGCTGTTGATGCGGCGATCACCATGCGGACCCGAGCGGACCGCGAGGTGGCGATCGTCGTCGAACGAGACCACGATGTCGGCGGGCTCGCTCCCGACCGGGACGTGCACCGTGGCGCTGCCGTCGAACGACCGGACCAGACCGAGGGGCACGGTCTCGTGCGCCCGCTCGACCACGCCGTCGTAGACGCAACGGCGGGTGACGTCGACGCCGTCCACCGTGACCCGTTCCACGATGCCGGCGCCGCTCAGGCGGACCGGGGTGAAAGGCGCTTCGAGCAACATCTTGGGAGCGACGGCGCCGACCGTCGGGTCGTCCAGCGCCGCCACGAGGGGATACAGCCAACCGGGCTCGACGACGGCGTCATTGTTGACGAGTGCCACAGCGTCGCACCCCTCTAGGTCGCGAAGGGCGCGGTTGTTCCCTTCGGCGAAGCCGAGGTTGTGATCGTTGGCGACGAAGCGAACGCCGTCGAGGTCGTGGCGCAGCCGAGCGAGGGAGCCGTCGATCGACGCGTTGTCGACCACCACGATCTCGAACCGGTCGCTGGGGTAGTCAGTGCGTTGGATGGACCGGACGCATCGGGTGGTCAGCCACGCAGCGTTCCAGTTTAGGACGATGACGCGAACGAACGGCAGGGTCGTCATTGCGCCGATCAGCGCACCAGGCGACGGGCTGCCTTGAGTGGCCTGAGCACACCGTCGCCCAGGCGGAATGTGAGTGACTGCTCGACGTGGGCCAGGCGGGCGATCTCGGATCGCAGCTGGTGAACCATCGCCTCGAGCTCGGCGTTGCGCGCCCGCAGCGAACCCGCAGCGGCCACGGCGCCCAGCGCGGCATCGCGCGCCGACCACAGGTCAAGCTTCAGCTCGGCGATCTCCGCGGACAGCTGTGCGACGTCGGGGCCGGCGGAGGCGGGCTGATCGGCGGAAGAACTTGTCGCGGTCACACCGCGATCCTAGGGCGTGGGCGGCCGATCTCCGTGCCAGGGGCGCCGGGCGTGCGACGTCAGAGGGCCGGGGTGGACTCGCCCGGCGCTACCGTGCCGGTCATCGCTCGCGTCAGCAATGCCGCTGCCAGCACGGTCGTGGCCGCGGCGCCGGCGACCATGCCGAACTCGACCCGCAGGAACAGGTCATCGGTGCTCACGGTGCAGACGCCGACGAACACGAGCGCACCGATGCCCCACGGCCACCCCGTCTGGTGCTGGTGGTGGAGGGCGATCTGCGCCTGGTTGATGGTCAGCGCGCACATCATCAGGAGGCTGGCGAACGTCAGCATGCCCATGTCGCGCGATCCGAGGAGGCCGTAGTCCTCCCCGAACAGGATCTTCACCGCGATGGGTCCGACCGCTGCCGACACCGCCGTCGCCAGGGCGGTGGCGCCGACCATTGCCGCGAGCAGCTTCCGGACGTTGTCCCGGAACCCGTCAAGGTCACCCGAGGCCGCCAGTCGGGACAGGCGGGGGAGCACGATGGCCTGGACGGCTTGGAACAGGAACAGCGGGACGCGGGCGATGACGAGGCCGGACAGGAAGACCCCGGCCCGGTCATGCTCCGACTTGGTCGCGAGGATCTCGACTGCCAACGTGCCGATGTTGAGGGTGATCTGGCTCAGCAGCGACGTGAGCAGGAGGAAGCCGACCGACGATGAGAGTGGACCCCAGGCGGGCTCGGGGCCGGGCGCGCTGAGCCGCGTGCCCTTCGACAGCGGGACGAGGGCCCCGAGGTACGCGCTGACGGCCACCACGCCGGCGAAGACCAACGGCTCCCTGACACCGGCGACGGCGAGCGCCAGCGCCGGGATCGACTTGGTCGCGGCATCGGCGAAGAACAGCACCGCGTAGCCGTAGTAGCGGCCCGAGCCGGCCAGGAGCCCGCGCGTCACGAGCATGACGCCGACGCCGCCGATGCCCACGATCAGCGCGACGACGAAGCCTTCGTCGCCCCGGAACAGTGCGTCGGCGATGGGGCGGGTCGCGATCGCGATGCCGACCGCCACGATCGCGAACAGTGCCATGGCCAGCACGGCGGCTCGGCGGACGAGCGCGCCGAACCCGTCGCCACGGGCGCGGCGCGCCGCGATCGACCGGCCGAGCTCCTGCTCGAACGGCTGGAAGAGGCCCGAGCCGACGAGGAACAGCACCGCCCAGAGCACCGAGACGGCGGCGAACCGGGACGGGCCCAGGGCCCGACCGCTGGCGGCGAGGAAGACGTACGAGGCGATGCCGTTGGCGAGCAGTCCGACGGTCATCGCCGCCTGACCCGAGCGGGCCAGGTCCATCGCCTGACGGATCCGGTCGATCGGCCGGCCGTCGGTGCCGCCCGATTCAGGCACGTGTGGCGGCGTCGTCGATCGAAGCGCGGATGGTGGCGAGGAGCTCGTGCGGCGGCAACAGGGTCGCCCGCTCCTCGTCGGGGTCGCCGGTGCCGTCGATCAGGTCGAGGAACCGGTCGAGCTGGGAAGCGAGGGGCTCGCGCTGGTGTCGGATGACCGGAATGTCGATCACGGTCTGTTGGCTGTAGCCGAGGCCGCTCTCCTCGTCGGTCGGAGCATTGCCGAGGTGCCGGTAGATCGTGATGTCCTGCCGGACGAGGTCGAGCTCGATCTGGCGGTCGAGCTCACCGATGACCAACGTCCGGACCTTCCGTTGGGAGATCCGGCTGGCGGAGGCGGCGCCGATCGAGCCGTTCGAGAATCGCAGCACGGCGTCGGCGACGTCCTCGGAGCGGGGGTCGCTGTCGGGGTGGAAGTAGCCGGCCGTGCCCGACGCCGAGTCGGGGAACTGCCCGAACAGGCGCAACATCGTGTCGAGATCGTGGATGAGGAGATCGGAGGCGACGCCGGTGCGGATCCGGGGCACGTAGGGCGAATGGCGGATGGCCGTGGCGTGGAGCGGGTGCTCGACGAAGTCGAGCGCCGTGCGGATCGCCGGGTTGTAGCGCTCGAGGAACCCGCACATGAGCGGGATGCCGGCGGCGGCGGACCGCTCGACCAGACGTCGGGTGTCGACGATGTCGTCGGCGAGGGGCTTCTCGACCAGCAGCGGGATGCCAGCGTCGAGCACCTCGTCCGCCAGCTTCGGGTGGGCTTCGGTCGCGGCGGCGATGACGACGGCATCGACGTCGTCGGTCCGGAGATGCGGGAGCCAGGTGGTACCAAACCGCGTCGCGGCGGCCTCGCCGGCCGGTCGGCTCGGGTCGGCGATCCAGGCGAGGTCGGCGCGGGGGGACTCCGACACGACGCGGGCGTGCAACGAACCCATGCTGCCGGCCCCGACGAGGCCGATGCGGACGCCGGCCATCAGGCGCTGACGGCGTCGCGGACGCCCTCGACGATGCGGTCGAGCTCGGCGTCGGTGAGCGCCGGGTGCACCGGCAGCGACAGCACCTCGCCGGCCAGACGGCGGGCGACCGGGAGGTCGGCGGTGTGGATGCCGGGATGGCCGGCGAAGCAGTCGTAGTCGAACACGACCTTCGGGTAGTACACGCCGCAGCCGATGCCGTCGGCCTGGAGGCGCTCGAGCACGGTGTCACGGCTCACGGGCGCGTCGCCGGTGATGCGGATCGTGTACTGGTGCCAGACGTGGCCGCGCCCGGGCAGCTCGCTCGGCGTCACGACCCCGTCGATTCCAGCGAGACCGGCGGACAGGGCGGCGGCGTTGGCCCGACGCCGGGCGACGTTCGTGGCGTAGCCGTCGAGCTGTGGCAGCGCGAGGACGGCCTGGAGGTCGGTGAGTCGGTAGTTGTTGCCGGCCATCTCGTACTGGTAGCGGCTCCGCATGCCCTGGTTCCGAAGGATCCGGAGCCGATCGGCGAGCCGGTCGTCGTCGGTGGTGATCATCCCCCCTTCGCCGGTGGTGATGTTCTTCGTCGCGTAGAACGAGAAGCAACCGAGGCCGGTGGCTCCGGCGGCGCGGCTGCCGATGGTGGCGCCGTGCGCCTGGGCGCTGTCCTCGACGAGCTGGAGGTCGTTCGCGGCCACGATCGGGTCGAGTCGATCGAGATCGGCGCACTGGCCGTAGAGGTGCACCGGTAGCAGGACGCGGGTCCGGTCGGTGAGCTGGGCCTCGACCAAGGCCGGATCGATGTTGAAGTCGGCGTCGGCGATGTCGGCGAACCGTACCGACGCGCCGGCGTCGACGATCGCGTTGAGGGTCGCGACGAACGTGAACGGGGTCGTGATCACCTCGTCGCCGGGCTCAAGTTCGAGCACACGGAGCGCAGCGACCAGGGCGGTCGTGCCGTTGTTGACTGCCACGGCGTGGGTGACGCCGGTGAGCTCGGCGAACCGGGCCTCGAACTCCGCGACACGGGCTCCTTGGGCGAGGTGCCCGGACTTGAGCACCTGTTGGACGAGCTCCTCGGCACCGGGGCCGAGGTCGACGACGGAGATCGGGATCATGCGGGACACCCTCCAGGGGGACACGGAACGCGGTGGGTCGGCCGTCGATGCTAGGTGATGCCCGCCGCACAGCCGTGACTCGGCGGCGAGCCATGACCCACGGCCACCGGGACAGTCCGTAGACTCCCTGCCGGACATCTCGCCAGGACCCCGGCCATCGGCGTGGGTCCCGCCCGCCGGAGGACCTCGATGCCAGACCAGATCGCACTCGGCCAGCCGACGACCGGCCCCGAGGAGCTCGAAGCCGTCCGAAAGGTGCTGGAATCCGGCTGGGTGGCCGGCCAGGGCCCCATGTCGCGCGAGTTCGAGGCGGCGTTCGCCGCTCGCGTAAAGGCACCGCACGCGCTCGCGGTCAACAACTGCACTGCCGGCCTGCACCTGGCGCTCCTGGCTAAAGGGGTCGGCCCCGGCGACGAGGTGATCGTCGCCGACTACACCTATCCCGCGACCGGCCACGCCGTGCTGTACTGCGGGGCACGGCCCCGGTTCGCCGACGTCCGGCCCGACACCGCGCTCGTCGACCCCGCAGCGGTCGAGGCGCTCGTCGGCGAGCGCACCGTCGGCATCCTCGCCGTCGACACCTTCGGGCAGTGCGCCGACTACGACGAGCTCAACGCCATCGCGTCGGCCAAGGGCCTGTTCGTGATCGAGGACGCCGCGTGCGCCGCCGGCGCGACCTACCGCGGCAAACCGGCCGGCCATCCCGATCTGGCCGATCTCGCCGCGTTCAGCCTGCACGGGCGCAAGGGCATCACGTCCGGCGAGGGCGGCGTCGTCACCACCGGTGACGCCGAAGCCGCAGCGTTCGTGGGCAAGCACCTGTGTTTCGGAGTCGAGTCGGCGCTCGCCCGCGCCGGCTCCAACGACCTCGCCGTCCCGTCCTTCGATCAGCTCGGGTACAACTACAAGCTCTCCGACATCGCTAGCGCGATCGCGCTCGTCCAACTGGACCGTCTCGAGGGGTTGCTCGACACCCGCCGCAAGATCGCCCATGAGTACGCGCAGCTACTCTCGGAGTGCGAGCTGCTCGACCTGCCCGTCGAGCTGGAAGGACGCGAGCACCCTTGGCAGGCGTTCGTCCTGACGCTCGATCCGTCTGTGTCCCGCGGCGAGATGGCCAAATCGCTCCGCGAGGCGGGCATCGGGTGCAACATCGGCACGTTCGCCTGCCATCTGCAGCCGGTCTACGGTGTCACCGATGCCTGCCCGGTCTCGGCCGACCTGTTCGGACGTCACCTCGCCATCCCGATGCACGCCAACCTCACGCAGGATCAGGTGGAACGGGTCGCCACCGCGGTGATCGATGCCGCCACGGCGTCGCGCTCCTGACGCCACCTCCGACCTCCTCGACCCGACAGGAACCGACATGACCACGCCTCGTACAGTCCTCTTCACCGGCGGCGCCGGTTTCATCGGCATGCACGTGATGCCCCTCCTGCTCGAGCGCGGCTACAAGGTGCGCCTGTTCGACTCGATGACGCACCGGGCCAACCGCGACGAGATCGACGCGCTGATCGCCACGGGTGACGTCGAGCTGATCGAGCAGGACGTGCGGTACGGCGGCGCCATCGAGCGGGCCATCAAGGGTTGCGAGAGCGTCATCCACTTCGCGACCGTATCGATCAACAAGAGCATCGCCGATCCCGACGAGAGCATTGACATCAACATGGTCGGTAACCACAACGTGATCGCCGCAGCGGCGAACGCCGGGGTCCGCCGCCTCGTGTTCGCGTCGAGCGCGTCGGTCTACGGCGATCCGCCCAGCCTCCCGATGGCCGAGGACGGCCCCCTCAACCCGCTCACGCCGTACTGCATCGGCAAGCTGACCGGCGAGCAGCTCTGCGGCTTCTACGAGCGGCAGAAGCAGCTGTCGTGGATCGCACTGCGCTTCTTCAACGTCTACGGCGAGGGTCAGAAGACCAGCGCCTACTACACCTCCGTGATCAACCACTTCGTGAACCGCATCGCCAACGGCGAGGCGCCCGTGATCGACGGTGCCGGTGAGCAGTCCATGGACTTCGTGCACGTGACCGATATCGCCCGTTCGGTCGTTGCGGCGCTCGACGCCGAGCGCTCGAACCTGCCCATCAACATCGGGACGGGCATCCCGACCTCGGTGGCGCAGCTGGCGAAGATCCTCATCCAAGCAGTCGGCGCGGACGTCGAGCCGATCTTCAACCCCCGCGAGGTCCTGGTGAGCCGCCGATCGGCCGACATCTCCCGGGCTCGCGAGATCCTCGGGTGGGAGCCCACGATCTCGGTCGAGGACGGCATGAGCGCGTTGGCGCGGGCTGCCATCGGCCAACGGTGACGCGTGACGGATCCCGCCCCACATCCGTACCACCCGAGTGTGTGGTTGACCGGTGATCCCGAGATCGGCGCCGGCACCTGGATCGGCGCGTTCTGCGTGGTGGACGGCTCCGGCGGCCTCCGGATCGGAGCCGGCTGCGACATCTCCGCCGGCTCCCAGATCTACACGCACTCCTCCGCCAAGCGATGTGTGTCGGGTCGCTCGTATCCGACGGTCGATCGCGCCCCGACCGTGATCGGCGACCATGTGTTCATCGGCGCCGGGGCGATCGTCAACATGGGAGTGACCATCGGATCGGGCGCCGTGATCGGCGCCGGGGCGGTCGTGACGGCCGATGTGGCGCCCGGGACCATCGTCGCCGGCGTCCCGGCGCGGGAGATCGGCCGCGTCGAGATCCACGGCGATCGCGTCGAGTTCGTCCACGGGGGAGCAGACCGGTGAGGATCGTCGTCGTCAACAACTTCTTCCCGCCTCGCGTCGGTGGCAGCTCGCACCTCTCGGCGCTCCTCGCGAAGCACTACGTCGAGGCGGGTCACGAGGTCCTCGTGATCACCGGCGCGTACGCCGACGCTCCGGAGACCGAGGAGCGTCACGGGTATCGGATCGTGCGGCTGCCGGTGGCCCGCATGCCCCAGCTCGGGTTGTCGATCGACTTCGACATCACGTTCGCCGCCCGCTGGTCCAACATGCGGCGGATCAAGAAGCTGCTGCGCGAGTTCTGTCCCGACGTGATCCACCAGCACGGCCAGTTCCTCGACCTGTCCTGGATGACGGGCCGTTGGGCCGCCAAGAACGACGTGCCGGTGCTCCTCAGCATCCACACGCGCCTCGAGAACCCGAACCGGGTCTACGCCCTCCTCTTCGCGGCGCTCGACTACCTCGTGGTCCGACCGCTCGTGAACTACTACGACCCTCATATGGTCGTGATGGACCGGCTCATGGACGCCTACATCCGCGGTCGGTACGGCACCGGAGAGGCCCGTCTCGTCGACATCCCGGTGGGCGTCGACCTGACGCAGTTCAAGGTTCCCGGCGACGGGGCCCGGGTGCGCGAGCAGTGGGGTCTGGGCGACAAGCCGGTCATCGTGTCCCTCGGCCACGTGATCCCGCTGCGCGATCGGGTCCTGCTCATCGAGGCGCTCCCGGGCATCCTCCGTCAGCACCCCGAGACGATGGTGGTGGTGGTTGGCAAGGTCCACCACGACGCGTTCCTCCGGCTGGCGAACACGTTCGGGGTCGAGGACCACGTGCTGTGCGTCGGCCCGGTGCCACCCAGCGAGGTCCCCGACTACCTGGCGGCCGGCCAGGTCGAGACCCACGACCTGCAGGGGTTCGGTCTGGGAACGGCGAGCCTCGAAGCGATGGCCGCGGGCACCCCGATCGTCGCAGCGGTGCGCATGGACAATTTCCGCGGCATCGAGCTGCGCAATGGCGAGAACATCGTGCTCGTCTCGGAAGGTCGTCCCGCCGAGCTGTGCGGTGCGATCAGCCAGATCCTGAGCGATCCCGCCGGTGCGCAGCTGATCGCCAAGGAGCAGGTCGACCTCGCGGAACGGTGCTTCTCGATCGAGGCGGTGACGCAGGCGCACCTCGACACCTTCGAGCGCCTCGTCGACCAGCGACGTTCGGCGCGATGACCAAGGCGACCCTCGACGAGATGGTCGTGCGCGCTCCGGCGCCCGAACCCGCAGTCGCCCCGGCACTGCTCCGGCGCCGGCGCCTTCTCGTCGTCCTCCTGCTCGTGGTCACGGGCGTGTCGATGGTGATGGCCGGTGGGCACAGCTACGCCATCGACAACGAGGTGCAGTTCCAGACGACCCGGAGCCTGGTGAACCTCCGTCCCGACCTGACCGAGCTCGACGACGGGTGGGCGGCACGCGACGACGGGCCGTACCGCGTCCGCGATGACGGAACCCGCGTCGCGATCGTGCCGATCGGCCAGTCGATCCTGTCGGCCCCCTTCTACGTTGCCAGCCGCGCTGTTGCGCAGCTGGCGCCGTCGTACCAGCGCGACCAGTTCGTCCGCACTGGCACGTTCTTCACCAACTCGCTGCTGCTCGGGCTGACCGCGGTCGTCGTGGCGCTGCTGGCGATCGAGCTCGGCGCTACCGACCGTCACGGGATCCTGCTCGGCTACGTGTACGGCCTCGGCACGTACGCCCTCCCGAACGCCAAGACGTACTTCACCGAGATCGGTGCGTCGCTGTTCGTCGCGCTCGCGTGCCTCCTCGCGGCGCGGGCGTGGCAGCGCGGGTCGACCTACCTGGCGGCATGGTCCGGCGTCGCGGTCGGGGCGGCCTTTATGGTGCGCCCGTCGTCCGCCCTGTTCGTTCCGGTGATCGGCATCGTCCTGGCGGCCACCCTCTGGCGCCGGCACGGCTTCCGGCGGACACTCGCCCCCGGGCTGGCCTACGGCGTCGGTGCGATCGCCATGATCGTCGTCAACGGCCTGTTCAGCTGGTGGCGCTTCGGCAGCCCGGTCGATCTGGGGTATCAGAAGGTGTACCAGAACTACCCGCTCATCAGTGGCCTGACCGGCCAGACGTGGAGCCTCGGCAAAGGCCTGATCTTCTACGCTCCGATCGTGCTGTGCAGCGCGATCGGTGCCGCGTTGGCGATCCGTCGGCGCTTCGCCCTCGTGGCGATGCTCGGCGGTGCGGCGGCGGCGAGCACGATCTTCTTCGCCCGTGTCCCGTTCTGGGCGGGCGACAACGCGTGGGGTCCGCGGTACACGCTGATCATCGTGCCGCTGCTGGTACCGCTCGCAGCACCGATCCTCGCTCTCGGGTGGGGCCGTTGGGCGGTGCGCGTCACCGGTGTGCTCGGCCTGCTGGGCGCGTTGCTCGGTTGCATGATCAACTTCAACGCCACGTACATCCTGGCGACCCGCGAGATCGGTGTCGGTGGCGAGACCCCGGCGATCCACAACCAGCTGGCCTGGCAACCGTTCGTGAAGCAGGTCGAGATGTTGCCCGAGGCGTTCGGCGACGTGGTCGACGCCGATCAGGTCGACGAGATCGACCGCGGCCGGTACACCCGCAACTCCGATGCCGACTACGGGTACTTCGGTGCCGAGCCGAGGATCGACGTCTGGTGGCTCTGGATGGGGCCGACCGACGCGAGCGGCTACACCTGGCTGTTCGCGCTCCCGATCGTCGGGCTGTTCGCCGCTGCGGGCTACCTGCTGGTGCGCGATCGCCGCATCGGTCAGTGGGACGAGGCGACCGCCTCGAGCGCCGACCGGTACCAGTCGACGTCAGCAGTCAGCTCGGACGGCTCGCCCACCAGCTCGATCTGATCCAGCTTGGTGTCGGGCACGTACAGGGCCCGGAGCCATTCGATCGCTTCGTCGCTGCACCCGACTCGCTGCATCCCCCGCCAGTTGACCCCCCGCACGCGCCCGGGATTGCCCGTGACGGTCGCGTAGGGCGGAACGGCCTTCGTGACGATGGTGCCCATGCCGAGCATGGCCCCCGGCCCGACGACGAGCTCCTGGTGCAACACCGAGTTGAGCCCGAGGTTGGCGTTCGCTCCGATACGGCCGTGGCCTCCGATGAGTGCCCCGCACGACACGGTCACGCCGTCCGACAGGACACCGTCGTGGGGGACGTGCGCCTTGGTCATGACGTAGCAGTCGTCGCCGATGATCGTCTGGCCGAACGCAGGAGCCTGCACGGTGGCGAACTCGCGGATGACGTTGCGATCCCCGATGACGACGCCGCCGTGAACGGCCGGCTCGTCCCAGGCGGTGGGGTGGTCGCCACCGCGCATCTCGCCCGGAGTGCCGATCGCGGTGTGGGGCCCGATCCAGTTGCCGTTGCCGATCCGGGCGGGGCCGAGGAGGACGGCGTAGGGGCCGATGACGTTGTCGCCGCCGAGCTCGACGCCCGGGCCGATCACCGCCGTGGGATGAACACGATTGGTGCCGTGAGCACTGGTCATCGCGCCGACCCTAGTGGCCGAGCCATGGTCCCCCGGCCACTAGCCTGCCGCCATGGCCCCCACGTCGAATGCCCTGCGCTTCGTGATCATCGGCGGCGGCCCCGCCGGCACCCAGGCCGCAACGGTCGCTGCCCGGCTCGGAGCCGACGTCACGCTGATCGAACGCGACATCATCGGGGGTGCGGCGCACCTGTGGGACTGCATCCCGTCGAAGGCCATGATCGCCACGGGCGCCGCCTTCGGGGAATTCGGCGAGGCTGCCCAGATGGGCCTGCACGCGCAGACGGCGCAGATCGACCTCGACGCGCTCCGTGGCCGCATCACCGGCATCGTGGGGCGGCTCGAGCAGTCCGGTCGCCGCCTGCTCGAGAGCCAGGGGGTGCGCATCATCATGGGCACCGGTCGACTGGTCGACGAGCACACCGTCGAGGTGACGACGCCCGACGGTCTCACCGAGGAACTCCCCGCCGACCGGATCCTTGTGTCCACCGGAAGTCGCCCCCGCATCCCCGAGTTCGCCCATCCCGACGGCGACCGGGTACTCACCACCCGCGACGCGTACCCGCCCAAGGAGATCCCCGAGCACCTCATCGTGATCGGTTCGGGCGTCACGGGCGTCGAGTTCGTGCACATGTTCCTGTCGCTCGGCTCCAAGGTGACGCTGGTCGTCAGTCGAAATCAGGTGCTGCCCCAGAAGGACCCCGAGGTCGCCGCCGTGTTGGAGGACGACTTCGTGCGCCGCGGCGTCAAGCTGCTCAAGGGTGCGCGCGCGACCGGCGTCGAGCGCACCGATGACGGGGTCAAGGTCATTTGCGACGACGGGCGGGTGGCGGTCGGCTCGCACGCGCTGCTCGCCATCGGTTCGATTCCGAACTCCGAGGGGCTCGGGCTTGCCGAGGTCGGCGTCGAGATGGACGGCGGGTACGTCAGCACCACCGACCACCACCTGCGGACGAACCTGCCGAACATCTACGTCGCCGGTGACCTCTCGGGGAAGCTGCCACTCAGTTCGGTCGCGTCGATGCAGGGCCGCAAGATCGCCGAGCACGTGATGGGCATGCACATCGTCGCCCACCGCCATCTCGACTACGAGAAGGCGGCGTCGGCCATCTTCACCGAGCCGGAGATCGCGGATGTCGGCCTCGCCGAGGCCGACGCGTTCGCCGAGGGCCGCAAGGTCCGCGTCACCAAGGTCCCGTTCGCCACGACGGCGAAGGCGCTCATCAACAACGACTCCCGCGGGTTCGTGAAGCTCGTGTCCGATCCCGCCACCGGCGTGGTGCTGGGCGGGTCGATCGTGGGTCAGCACGCAGCAGAGCTCATCAGCGTCATCGCGGTTGCCGTGACCGCGGGCCTCCGGGTCAACGACCTCGCGGAGAGCGTGCTCGTCCACCCGGCGCTCGCCGAGGCGCTGATGGAAGCAGCTGAGTGAGCGAGGGCCCCTGGCAGCAACCGCCGCCGACCCCATGGGCGCCGGTCGACGAGACCGTCGGCCGGGCCGGCGTCATTCCGCCACTGTGGAAGCGCGTCGTGGCCCGCGTGGTCGACGAACTGCTCCTGGCGATCCCACGTCTGGCGCTCACACTGCCGTTCGTGACGTGGGCGGATCCGCCCGAGCTGAACCTTCCCCAGTGGGCGCTCGCGCTGTCGGTCGTCATCCCGCTGCTGTACGACTTCGCCTTCGTGGCGATCTGGCGCGCCACACCGGGGAAGCTGCTCTTCGGGATCGCAGTGTGCGACTCGCCCGACGGCGGCCGTGCATCGATCCAGCAGGCCGCGCTCCGAGCGCTCGTCCCCAGCATCGGCAGCGCGTTGCTGCTGGTGATGCCCACGTCGGAGGCGTCATCATTCCTGGCGCTGATCACGCCGGTGGTCTACGCCTCGGTCGCCTGGGACCCGCGGCGGCGCGGCCTCCACGACAAGGCGGCCGGCACCATCGTGCTGTATCGATGACCTCGGCCACCTTGCTCAGGCTCGCTCCCGACTCCGTCGGGGGCTTCTAGCGCTTCGGTACCTCGGTGGCCGAGGCCATCAGGCGCCGCTACTCGATGACGGCGAGGACGTCGCCCGAGCCGACGGACTGACCGGCCTCGACGTTGAGCTTGGCCACCTTGCCTGCCTTGTCGGCAGTGATGGCGTTCTCCATCTTCATGGCCTCGAGCACGCAGATCGTGTCGCCCTCGGCGACCTCGTCACCCTCGGCGACGGTCACCTTGACGA
>CALMLJ010000114.1 GCA_937868025.1 uncultured Acidimicrobiaceae bacterium | reverse complement strand
GGCCGCCGACGACGGCGGGACGATCACTCAGGTCGGGCCCACGACGACGCCGGTACGATCCTCGACGTGACCTCGCCGATCCTCGACCCCGACCGCCGTCCGCGCCGAGCGCCCGACGTGGCTCGCTCCGAGGTCGACGGATGGTCACTGTTGTGCACCGAGCGGAATCGATCGATCGTCACGCTCGACCCGGTGTCGTCGGTGTTGTGGGACCAGTTCGACGGCACGGCGGCGTGGACCGTACTGGCCGACGACCTGTCTGCGGTCACCGGCAGACCGGTGTCGGACCACGTCGATGAGGTGAGTTGGCTGTTGCGCGCACTCGCCGCCGGAGGTTTCACCGAGGCCGACCCGGGAACACACCACGTTTCGGACGACGTCGTGCCTCGCCGACTCTCACCGGTGGTTCCGGCGACGTCGTGCCTCGGTCGACGCATCGGCCTCGGGCGAATGGAGGTGGTGCTCATCCCGACCGCCGACGGCTCCCCGATTCGCGTCGGCGCAACGCTCGCCGACCTGCTCGACCCCCTCGTAGCCCGCTACGGGACGGTGACCGGTCACCCAGAGGACGACCCATTCCTCGACACCTTCTACTTCCGCGGATCACGATCGTCGGCGGGACACCGTCGAACACAGCAGATCTTCGACGGATCCGGAGCGGTACTCCATGCGGGCCGTGATCTCGAGTCGGCAGCGAGCGCCTTCCGATCGACCGTCGCCTCCCTCGTGGACGACGACGGGAGCCCGACGGTCGCCACCGCCGCCGTCACCGACGGTCGCTCGACGCTCCTGCTGCACCCTCGCCTCCGCGACCTCGTCACCGGTCCGGCTCGTCAGTTGGTCGAGTTCAACGGGCTCAGCCTCGTCCCCGCCTGCCGCTTCACCATCGGCTCCGGATCGCTGGTGGTTCCGGCCGACCCCGACGAGGGCGCCCCACGGGCCTACCCGTTGCTCGCCGTGGCCGTCCCCGCCGTCCCCGCGGCCTCCGACGCCGTCGATCGCCGTCGGGAGCTGCTGCACCTCGCGAGTCGATGGGACCCGGCCCACGTCGCCATGATCGAACGGATCGATCGCGAGGAGACCATCCACGAAGTCGACATGGGCGTCCGGATCGAGGAGATCGTAGGCCAGTTGGTCAGGCCATTTTCAGGCCGCTGACTGCCGCGGGATCGACGACGTCGACGACGCCGAGCGGGTGGAGCACGTCGAGTGCTCGCCCAACGCATTCAGGGTCACCCGCCGGGCACGCCGACGGCACGTCCGCTGCCCAGACGACATCGCCCGTCGCCAGCTGGTCGAACAACGCGCCGAGGTGCGGATCCACGAACACGGCGCACCCGGCAAACGCAAGGATCGAGCGACCGGGCTCCTTGGGCGCGATCCAGCCCACACCGCCGGGCAGCCGACCACGAACGACGGCCGTCGACCACGATGCCGGTCCGGATGGCACGTCCACACCGGGCGCCACCGACCGTTCCGACGGGCGGATGCGGGCCCGGGCACCGGCAACGGCCTCGGCGAGCGTCTCCTCGGACTCCAGCTCCGCGACCTGCCCGGTGACCAGCGACACGAAGTCCACTGGGTCGTGCTCCCCGTACGCGACCACCGGAACCGCGATGTCGTAGGGGATGTCGGCACGAAGCCGCGGCCAGTACGACGCCTTGCGCACCAGGTGCTCCCAGACATCGACCCTGTCGAGCTCGTCGACCACGAGGACGAGCGCCAAGCCCCCGTGCGAGGTGCGCACGCCCATGACGGACCTGGCCCGGTGCCACGTCCCGGCTGGCACGAGCACATCCCCGTCGGCCCCGCCCAAGGTGACCTCACCGGCGATCGCGGCGACGGCGACCGACGCCGACGCCGACGCCGACGAAACCACGGCGCCGTCGGGAACCGCACCGGACACCAGCAGCGGACGGACGGACGCTCGAGCCAGCTCGGCGGCTTCGTCGACGAGATCGGCGATCTCCGCCGAGAATCGCCCGCACCGTTCCAGCACGACACCCCCCACGTCCAGGGCGTGTCGCACCGCGGCGAGGCCGATCGACGCCCTCCCCGCCGCCTCGGTCGCCGGTGGCGCGTCGGGCGGCAGATGGACGTGGATCCCGCCGGCATCGGCGGCGGCTGCCGCAGCGAAGATCGACGGCCCGGCGATATCGGGCGCCGTCGCGGCGCCCGACGACCCGAGACCCCACCAGGGGTGCGCGGCCGACAGACGAGCCCGCCGTGTCGCGAATGCGGCCTCGAGCGCGGACCCGGACGCCGGAGGACGGACGATGTCTTCCGCGCGGAGCGCCACGATCGGGCCCACGCACGTGCACTCCGGCTGCGGGGCGGCGGCGATGGTCATCGGAAGGCAGGACCGTGGGCGTAGAGGACCGCCGCGTCGAGCGCAGCGCCAGGGAGCAAGAACCTGGGGACCATGAACGCGGGGAAGAGGAGGAGCTCGCCGGGCGTGACGGGCCGCGTCTTGCCGGCGGCGTCGAACACGACCTGGTTCGCCGACGTATCGGCCGATTCGCCCACTGCCTCGCCGACCGGGCCCAGCGGGAGAACCAACACGAGCTTCCTCGTGGAGTCCGCTCCGGTGAGGCCGGGCACCGTCGCACCGTCGTCGAGGCGCGTCCTCCGTCGCTCTGCGTAGGGCTCGACGTATCTGACGTCCGCGCGCAGGAACTGTGCGTTGGCCTCGTTGACCGCGGCGGTGATGCGGCGTTCGATCTCTGCGTCGACGGTCGGGTCGGGGGCCCCGGTCGCCCTCACCGCAGCGAGCTCCTCGGGCAGGACCACCGTCGCCGATGCGACACCGTCGACGAACGGATTCTGGAGGCACTGCAGCCGGAGGTCCAGCGCAGCGACAATTCGTCGCTCCTCGGCCGCACCGATCGCAGTCCACGGTGGCACGGGTGGGATGATCGCGTCCATGGCAGCACCCTTCATCTGAACGTCGGTCCGTGGATCCAGCCGACGATCGCGGCTCGGACTCCCGAGTACACCGGTGTCACCTCGTGGCGAGCCGCCGACGAGAAGATCGTCATCGCGCCCCGCCGGCGGCCGGCACCGAGGTCGCCGCCTTCGATCACGAGGTCGCCACCACGGTAGTCGGCCGGGTCGGAGAGCTGCAGCGAGAACGAGAGCTTGCGAGTCGGCGCGAACTGGCCTGCGTCGTGGTGGGGACGGAAGTGGTCCTGCGCCGCGTCCTCGTACCGGAGGACCGACGGCGGATCCTCCTCGCCGAACCCCGAGAGCTCGTACCTCCACCGCCGCCCGTTGGCGGCAGCCACGGCGTCCACGATCACATCGAGCGGAAAGCCGTCGTGGCGGACGGGGAGCCGCTGGCTCAGCACCGACCGGACATCAGGGCGAACGGCGCCCTCCTGCGCATCGGCATCGGTGACGCGAGCATCCAGCCAGCGACGATCGTCAAGCGATGCCAGCACTGCATCGCAGTCGGCGCCGCTCAGCACCTGCACGATCTCGACGCCGAGGAAGCCGGGCGTCGCGAGGGGGGCCAACGGTCTCATCCCCGACCCCTCGACGTGCCGGAGCGCTGAACTCCCAACGACGTCCGACCATCGAGCGCATGGCGCGCCGCAGGGCCGCCCGCCTCGACGTAGTGCAGGAACGCCTGCAGGAACCAGTCCGAGGGGCAGGGCTCGCGCCAATGGAGTAGCTCGTTGCCGCGATAGAGCGCAGCGTCACCGGGACCGAGCAGGTGGGATCGCCGAGCTCCCGTCCGGTCCTCGAACCACACGGGCCAGTCATCGGCACCAGGGCTCGCGGACGAGAGATGCAGGGTGAGGCTGTGCTCGCACGCCGGGCGGTCCCGATGTGGACGCAGCTCGTGGCCGCGCAGGTAGGCGCGGACGTAGCTGTAGGTGGGGACGACGTCCTCACCGACCACGGCGGACACGAACGGAACGAGTGACGCCATGATCGAATCCACGAGTGGATCGCCATAGATGACGAACGAGCCGGGAACCTGGACCGATTCGGTCGAGAACCCGCCGTTGTGGCCGAGGAGGTCGAGGTACGGCCCGATGATCCCGAGTGATTCCGCACCGAGCAGACCCGGCACGACGGCGACGCCGGACGTCGTGTAGTCGCCGACGTGCGCTGCAGCCGTCGCCCCGCCGGGTGAGACCGACATCAACGCACCTCCACGCGATCGGCACGGTCGACGGCCACCACGCCGAACCGGGCCAGGCGCGTCAACGTCGGCAACGAGCCCACCGAGCCACTGTCGGGGTGTGAGCGATCCACGACCAGGCGCCGACCTGCGAGGAGGGCCTCGATGTCGTCGATGGCGGGACCGGCCACCGCGAACACGTGACCGGCGGCGCCGAACGCCACCTCGCCGTCGGCAAGTGCGGGGTGGTCGGCGAGAACCAGCCCGCCCGTGAACGCCGCCGAGAAGGCCGCACCGTCGAACTCGCGCTCGGCGAGGCGGAAGATGGTCAGGGGCCCACCGCCCCCGAACGAGGTGAACCTCGCCCGATGGGCACCGATGGCGTGCTCGATCTCGTCGGCACCGAGGTGCAGCGACGGGAACCCCAACGGGTCGTCGAGGGATACCCGGGCGCTCCCGTCCTCGGAGGCGAGCTCGGAGATTCGCGAGTTCAGGACGTCGATCATCGTCAGGTGGCGGATGCCGACCGTGTAGTGCACGGACTGCTCGCCGGGGAACCCCTTGACCTCGTGCCCCCACCCTCGCGGCAGGTACAGGCCGAGGCCGGGTTCGAGCACCGTGGTGAAGTAGTCGTCGCCGAACGCACGGCTGGACGTGTACCCGAGCCGCGGCGACAGATCGCTTGGCTCGAACAGCGTCCACTGCTTGCGTCCGGTCATCTGCAGGATCACGACGTCGTGGTCGTCCCAGTGACGGCCGAAACCGGGTGCCCCGCGTTCGCTGATGTACGCGTTGACCTGCGGCATGGTGCCCAGCACCCGGGCGAGGTCGTCGGTCAGGTTCTGGAGGGGGCCGCGCAGGCGGGGAACCAGGTTGTTGAAGACCACGGTGTACTCGTCGCGAAGGGCCATGGCCGTGGCGAACGGCAGCAGCTCGTGCACACCCGCCTCACCCGCAGGGTCGGTGATGTGATCGGCGACCTCGGGGATGGCGCCCCGCCGCGTGCCGTCGGCGAAGCGCAGATGGCCGGGGCGAACGTCACTGCCGCGCAGGGCGCGATCGACGGCATCGACCGCGTCCAGCTGATCGAGGAACCAGGGGGCCGTCTTGAATATTGCCGGGACCTTCGCATCGATGTTCTGACGGGTCGCGTCGAGCCGAAATCCCCCGAAGCGTCCAGCGAGACGATCGGCCGCCTGCTGACGTCCCGCCTGGGCCGCCGCAGCGAGCCGATGCTCGGTCGTCGATCCGGTCGACGGTCCGAGACGGTACCGGGCGAGCTCGGGCGCGAGCGTCCGAAGGGCGGACGTGGTGTCAGGCACAACTCACGGTGATCTTCAACTGCGCCATGTTGCTCGGCTGGGGCCCGACCTGGACGTCGACGGAGAAGGGGGAGGAGGGACCGGGGTTCGTCGAGCCGGCGGGCGGGTTGCCGGGACCGATGTTCACGCTGCCGACGCTGCCGTCGCATCGGTTCATCGACACCGCGTTGATGCGGCACTTGTTCCAGGGCGGGTCGACGGTGAAGTTGAGGGTGACGACCTCGTTGTTATTGAGGTCGGCGTCCCAACCGGAGGGGATGACAACGTCGATGTTGGCGGCCGGGCTGGGGCTGGGGCTCGGGTACACGTAGTCGATGTTGATCGAGTTATTGCGAGCGTTCGGCTGCGGCGATGTAACCGTGGCCCCGGGGTTGGAGGCCGGCGACACCGCCGCCCAGTCGTTGCCGTAGATGATCTCCCCGCCGGGAGTGCATCCCGTGCCCGCCCCTCTGTTGACAATGTTGACGCTGGTCGGTCCGTCGGACCGTCCAGAATCGATGATGAACGTGTAAGAAGACCCGGCCGCCGCTGTCCCTGCCGATGCATAGTCGGGGACCAGCGACAATCCCTCGACT
>CALMLJ010000113.1 GCA_937868025.1 uncultured Acidimicrobiaceae bacterium | reverse complement strand
CGAGGCCAACCGCGCCGAACGCAATACCATCCCACGCCGCAAGACGGCCTGATCTTGAAGGATCTAATGACTCCCGACTTCTCACACCTCTTCCTCGACATCGACGAAGCCTCTGCCATGTCGCTGGATGACGCCATCCGCCACACGAACCGAGTCCTCGATGAGGTCACGGCGTTCTACCGAGAGCACTACACCCTCGTTGGTCGTGTGGCCCTGTTCTCCGGCGGCAACGATTCCTCGACATTCCTGCACCTCCTACGCGACCGCATCGACAAGGTGGGGCACGTCAACACGGGCATCGGCGTTCCCGAGACCGCCGAGTACGTCCGGCGGGTCTGCCGCGAGTGGGACCTCGAGCTGATCGAAGCGCATCCCCCGGAGGGTGAGACCTACAGGGACCTCGTGCTCAAGTACGGATTCCCCGGTCCCGGTCAGCATGGGCTGATGTACCGGACGTTGAAGGAGCGGGCCCTGCGTACGATTCGCCGTGGCGAGATTGGCAAGAGCGGTCGGACTCATCGGGTCATGTTCGTGGCTGGCATGCGGCACTTCGAGTCCAACCGTCGAATGCGCAACACCGAACTGACCCACACGGAGGGGGCGATCGTGTGGCTGTCACCCATCGCCTACTGGACGAACGATCACATGCGGGAGTACCGCGAGCGATTCGACGTTCCCCGGAACGAGGTCTCCGACAACCTGCACATGAGCGGCGAATGTCTCTGCGGCGCCTTCGCCGCCCCCGGCGAACTCGAGCACATCCGGTTCTTCTATCCCAACGTCGCCGCCATGATCGATGGGCTACAGGAAGAAGTTGCCGCCACCGACAAGCCGGCCGTTTGGGGGGTTCGGCCGCCCAAGAAGGCGACGGTCGGATCGGTGCGATCCCGACTCAATCGAGCCATCGACAACAACGATCTCGGTCCGCTCTGCGCCAAGTGCGACCTGCTCCCCGAAGACTGATCTACCAACTACCAGGAGGACAACATGGATACCGGCAACCCGTACGACGCCATCATCAACCCACCACCGCCGTTCGCGGTGTTCCACATGAGCAAGACCAACTTCGTTGTC
>CALMLJ010000112.1 GCA_937868025.1 uncultured Acidimicrobiaceae bacterium | reverse complement strand
CGGCCGTGCGCTCGATCACCGGGTCGGTGTGGATCTGACGGATCAGAGCCTCCTGAGCTGATCCGTTGGCGTTGCCCGGCAGATCGTCCAGTTCGCCGCCCATCTAGAAGGGCTCCTCGTCGTAGTCGTACTGCGGGCCGGGGTCGCCGCTGTTGGCCGGCGCCTTGGTCTGCTGACGCTGGCCGCCGCCTTCGTTCTGCGCGGCGAACTCGGCTGCCGAGGGACCGCGGTTGCCGGAGCCTTGCGTGCGGGTGACATTGGCGGTCGCCCAGGTGAGGTCGGGGCCGATCGCCTCGACGTTGATGACAACGCGGGAGCGGTTGCCGTCGTCGGTCTCCCAGCGCTGCTGGCGGGGCGAGCCGACGACGATGACGCGGGTGCCCTTCACGATCGACTCGGCGACGTGCTCGCCGAGGTCGCCCCAGATGACGAGGTCGAAGTAGCTGGGGTCGTCCTCGTACTTGTCGCCGACCTTCTTGCTGTAGTTGACGGCGATGCCGAGGTCGACGACCGACTTCCCCGACGGCGTGAACCGAAGCTCGGGATCTCGGGTTGCGTTGCCGACGAGCGTGACGCTCGCATTGAAGAATGCCATGGGGTCCTCCTGGTTGCTTGACGGTCAAGTTAGCGCTTGACGGTCAAGGTGTCAATATGTAGCCTGACGATCGTACAGCTACCAGCGACGATGGAGGACCAGCATGGCCACCGGCTTGACGGACAGGGAAGAGTGGGCGCTCGAGAAGAGTGCGATGGAGGCCTTCGAGAAATGCGGGTTCGACCCGCAGCCCGAGGACGACCTCGGCGAGTGGGAGCTCGCCCTGTGGACCGACTACTCCACCATCCTCGTCAACAAGACGACGTACCTGGCTGCCGTCATCACCCGTGACGGGCAGGGCGGGTACACGACCGACCTCGTCGGCAACCCGATGCTCGGCTTCCTTGCCGACCAGATCCACCGCTGCTCCGCAGGAGCGCTCAACGGCTACCGTCCGGTCGCCAGCACGGAGGTGCACGCCAATGCCTGATACGCCCAGCTCGACCGTCAAGGTCGAGGAGATCCGGCCGTGCCCCGATGGCACCTACAACATCGTGTTGGAGGGGGCCAACTTCGACCTCAACTTCACGGGTCAGGCTCTCGTCGACCTCGGCGTGCTCACTCCGATGCCGGGAGCCGTCGGCGGCTACGGTGCGGCCCCCGGCGTGCGGTGGCGAGACGTTGTCGCCGATCGGGTCAACTTCGTCGACGTGCGGCCCGAGCCGAGCCGCACGGTCACCTTCGAGGATCTCTACCGCTACGTCCCGATCATCCGGCGCGCCGACACGCTGTACCACGCCGTGCAGTGGCGCCCCGACTTGGAGTC
>CALMLJ010000111.1 GCA_937868025.1 uncultured Acidimicrobiaceae bacterium | reverse complement strand
GCGCCATCCTCGCCCGCGATCCGCACAACCCCGGCAAGGCCATCTCCATGGCCGGGGCCGCCGACATCGGTGGCTTCCTGATCGGCATTCCCGTGGCCAAGCAACTCGAGGGAGCATTCGACTCCCCGAACACGCCGTTCCTCGTGCTCGCAGTGATCCTCATGATCATCGGGCCGCTCGCCACGCTCATCGACGAGCCGCCGATCCACGAGCACCACCCGGGGGGCGAGGAGCTCCGCGCCGTGTTCGGGCTCCCCCTCGCCCGCGCCGGCATCTTCATCGGCCTCGGGTTCGCCGCACTCATCGGCAGCTTCGACTCGATCGCCTCGAGGTTCCTCAACGATCTCGGTGGCACCGACAACGAGCTGACGATCGTGATGATCGCCCTCTTCGTCCCGCTCGTCGTCGCGATGCCGCTCGCCGGGCGCCTGGTCGATCGCATCGGCCCCGTTCGTGCCGGCACAACAGCCTTGCTCGTGGCCTCGCCCGTCGTGTTCGCGTTCGGGCTCACCCGCCACCTCGGGGTGATCTCGGTGCTCGGAGCCACCGTCGCCCTCGCGTTCGCCGTCGTCTACACGTCCGGCCAGGCCGCTGTCGCCGGGGCGACCGTTCCCGTCGGGCTCAGCGGTGCGGGGCAGGGCGCGTACGAGGCCACGTACGCCGTGGGCTCGATGATCTGCGCGCTGATGGCGCCGCTCATCTACCTCAAGGACAATGCGATGCCGATGTGGACGGTCATCGCCATCCTCACGCTCGTCGCCGCCGGAACCGCCTGGTGGACGGCCGGTGACAGCCGCCGCGCCGAGGTCCACATGGCCGATCTCGAAGAGCATCTCTACGACGAGTTGTTCGAGCACCCCGACGTTCCGGCGACGTCATCTCTGACCGAGCCGTCTCGACCCGCCGACGGACCGTCTCAGAAGGCAGGCAAAACCACCACGTAGGGTTGTGATGTCCCCCGATCAGGTGTACTGATGTCTCAGATACTTCTGACCCACAAGGGGATATTTCAATGCATAACGTCCGCCGCAGCGCGGTGATCGGGGTCGTCGTCGCGACGATCGCCTCGTTCTTCGCCCTCGCCGCCACCAACCTGATTCCGGGGGCGCAGGCCGAGACCGCCGGTTCCACCACACCGGACCGCCGCGTCGCCTCCGGCTCCATTGCCTCCGGCTACATGAACTCGTGCGCGCTCGCGACCAACGGCGAACTCCGCTGCTGGGGCGGCGCCGACCACGGCATCCTCGGCCAGGGCACCGGTGTTCCGCAGCAGGGCGACACCCAGTACGACATCGGCGACAACGAGGCCCCCTCGTCCGTCTCGCCGATCAACCTCGGCGCCGGTCGCACCGCAACGTCGATCTCCATGCGGTACAAGCACATCTGCGCCGTGCTCGACAACGGCACCGTGCGCTGCTGGGGCAACGGCGAAGGCGACCAGGACACCGACCTGGAGGGCATCCTCGGCACGCTCGGCAAGCGCATCGTCGGTGACAACGAGACGCCGGCCAGCGAACCGGTCGTCAACCTCGGCTCCGGCCGCACGGCCAAGGCCGTGACCGCCGGTTGGCTGCAGAGCTGCGCGATCCTCGACACCGACCAGGTCCTCTGCTGGGGCCAGA
>CALMLJ010000110.1 GCA_937868025.1 uncultured Acidimicrobiaceae bacterium | reverse complement strand
TCCGAGGAGAACATGTTGTCGTACACGAGGAACCCGCCCAGACCGACGACGACGAGCAGAGCTACGAGGATGATCGGCTTCTTCATGCCGAGAAGCTAGGGCCTCTGCGGGCCGCACCGGACCGGACGGCCGATCGGGCGGCCCCGGGCCGCTACATTCTGCGGTCACCGGCAGCGACGCCGGCGAGGCACGTCGCCACGAGAAGGACTCCGCCATGCTCACGATCGACCGGCTCCGCGAACTGCACGACCTCGGCGAGATCGACACGGTCCTCGTGGTGTTCCCCGACATGCAGGGCCGCTTCATGGGCAAGCGCGTGCTCAGCTCGTTCTTCCTCTCAGAGGTTCACAACAACGGGGGCTCGATCGAGGCCTGCGACTACCTGCTGGCCGTCGACGTCGACATGAAGGTGCTCGACGGCTTCCGCTTCACGAGCTGGGAGACGGGCTACGGCGACTTCGTGTGTCGCCCCGACCTGTCCACGCTCCACCTCGTGCCGTGGCTCGAGAAGACGGCCCTCGTCATCGGCGACCTCGTCGACCACGACGGCGCCCCCATCGAGGTGTCGCCCCGGGCGATCCTGCAACGGCAGCTCGGCCTCGCCGCCGATCAGGGCTACACCGTCAAGGCCGGCACCGAGCTCGAGTTCTTCCTGTTCCAGGAGTCCATGGAGCAGGCGTGGAAGCAGGACTTCAAGGGCCTCACGCCGTCGAGCCCGTACGTCATCGACTACCACATCCTCCAGACGTCGAAGGACGAGTGGCTGATCCGCAAGATCCGCAACGACATGGCCGCGGCGGGCATCCCGGTCGAGAACTCCAAGGGCGAGGCCGGCCTCGGCCAACACGAGCTCAACCTGCGCTACGCCGAGGCGCTGGAGATGGCCGACAACCACACCATCTACAAGAACGGGGCCAAGGAGATCGCAGCCCTGGCGGGCAAGGCCATCACGTTCATGGCGAAGCACCACATCGACGAGGTCGGCAGCTCGTGCCACATCCACTCGTCGCTGTGGGACACGGCGACCGACCGCTCGCTCATGCCCGACGAGTCGGGTCACGGTTTGAGCGACACGTTCCGTTGGTACCTCGGCGGGCTCCTCGCCACCGCAGCGGAGTTCGCCCTGTGCTGGGCACCGTTCATCAACAGCTACAAGCGCTACCAGCCCGGCTCGTGGGCGCCCACCGCCATCGGCTGGGGCACCGACAACCGCACGCTCGGCTTCCGGGTGGTGGGCCACGGCCAGGGCATGCGGGTCGAGAGCCGGGTGCCCGGCGCCGACTGCAACCCCTACATCGCGCTGGCCGCCACCGTCGCCGGTGGGCTCTACGGCATCGAGAACAAGATCGAGCCCGGTGACGTGTTCGCTGGCAACGGCTACGAGTCCGACCTGCCTCGCATCCCCCACACGCTCGTCGACGCCATCGCGGCGTGGGAGAACTCGGAGATCGCCAAGGCCGCGTTCGGTGACGACGTCCACTTCCACCTGCTGCACATGGCCCGCCAGGAATGGCTGGAGTTCAACAACCACGTCACCGACTGGGAGCTCCGCCGCAACTTCGAGCGGTTGTAGGCCATGACTCGCCCCCTTATTGCCATCACCTGCCAGCGCTACCCGGCCGGCAAGCTCTACAAGCTCGAGCCGGCGTTCGCCGTCATCAGCGACTACGTCGACGCGGTCTGGCGAGCGGGTGGCATGCCGATGCCGGTCTTCCCGGTGCCGGGGACGGACGCCGACGGAGGGGGCGACGCGTCGAGCAACGCCACGGCCGTGCTCGACCAGGTCGACGGGGTGATCGCCATCGGCGGTCTCGACGTCGACCCTGCCCGGTACGGCCAGGAGCGCCACGAGACCACGTTGCCGGCGTCGGTCGAACAGGAGGATTTCGAGGTCGCGATGATCGAGGGCGCCCTCGACCGCGGCACTCCCCTGTTGGCCATCTGCCGGGGCACGCAGCTCCTCAACGTGGCGCTCGACGGCACCCTCCACCAGCACATCACCGGCCGCGACGGGCTCCAGGCCCACGGTGTCCCCAACGGCGGCGGGGGAACGACCAACGACTATCTCCTCGATGCGGGGTCACTGGTCGCCGAGGTCATGGGCGGCGTGACGGCGTCGGGTCGCTGTCACCACCATCAGGCGGTCGACGAGGTCGCTCCTGGCCTCATCGTGACCGGCCGAACCGCTGACGGCACCGTCGAGGTGCTGGAGCTGGCCGACGCGGCGTCGTGGATGCTCGCGGTGCAATGGCACCCCGAGGAGACGGC
>CALMLJ010000109.1 GCA_937868025.1 uncultured Acidimicrobiaceae bacterium | reverse complement strand
GCCGCCAAGGAACGTGCCCGACTCGAGGCCGAGGAGCGCGAGGCGGAGCGGCGGCGCCGAACGAGGCTGGCGGAACTCCGCAGCGACGCCAAGCGCCTCGAGAAGCGCGCCGACCGGCTGGAGGCCGTGGCGATCCAGGCGGAAGCGGCCGCGGCATCGGCGCGGACCGAGGCCGACGACGCACGAACCGAGGCCGACACCGTGCTCCGGGCGCTCGAAGCGGCGGAGCGGGCCGAGTAGTGACACGCGCACCGTGGCCTGGCGCCGCGCCCGTTCTTCAGTTGTCAAGGATCGGGTGACGCCGGCCGGCGGGAGGGTCAGCCGGTGTCTGCGAGCCGGAGGTGGTCGGGATGCCGGGGATCCGATGGCGGAACGAACGCTCGTCGTCCGGTCCCCTCGACGAGCTGCCAGTTCTGTCTGGTCTTCAGATCGTGGTCGTGCTCGCACATGTGCTCGGACTCATCGAGCACGGTGTGACGGGTACGAGCGAAATCGTCGCGATGCTCGTACTCGAGGTTGATCTGCCGGTCGCATCCCTCGACCACACATTTCGGGTCGGTCCACAGCCGGGCGATGCGTTGAGCTTCGGTGGGTCGTCGTGACGGGTTGATCACGTCGACAACCGCCGGCCCGTTGGTCGTGACCAACCGCACGATCGCATCGCCGTACATCGCCCGCGCCTCGGCAACCGACACCGGGCCAACACCGGGGATCTCACACACCTCGCCCTCACCGACCTGACCGCGGATCAACGCCGCCAGGTCGACCCGAACCAGCATCAGCTTGCGGATCGAGACCCGCCTGGTTCGCTGCCTCGCCCCAGGCGTTGCGGCGGCGCCATCGCCGGACCCATCGGCGACCCCATCGGCGGCCGCAGAAGGCGGGGCCGCTCCTCGACCGCAGACGAGGTCGAGCAGCGCGTCGTACGCGTACTGGTCACGGCCCTCGCGTTCGGAGGCTGGCAGGGTGCGACGTTCGGCGAACAACTCGCCGACACGGTTCTGCAGTGCCTGCTGCAATTCTGCGCCCGACCCGAGTGGCCCTTCGGCGTACAGCCACGCCCGCCCGTTCTTCACACCCCACGACGCTGTGCGTTCCGCCTGCGCCTTCTTCTCGCGCTGCCGCTTCGTCAGCTCCGACTCGACCTCGGCCTTGCGACGAGCCGCCTCGTGACGGGTGTGCCGCAGCGAATCCCGGCGCGCGGTGTCCAACAGATCGTGTTCCGCTGCCGGATTCGCCGTCGCACCATCAGCCACGGCTCCCGCCAGTTCGGCGGACAGCTCACCGCTGCGCAGCGCGTCGGTCGTGTCGGGGAGTCCACCCAGGCGCCGTGACGTCGAGAGCTCGGACCGAGCCCGCCCCGGGCTCGTTCCCTGCCGGGCGGCGAGCCAGTCGGCGGGATTCGGGCGGCCTGCACGTTGCCACTCGCCCGACTCGACAGCGCGAGCCGACATCAGGACCACCCCGGCTTCGCCCAATCGGCGGAGTTCGACGAACGCGTCCAGGACATCGACGGCGTGCGGCAGCGGCACGTGCAACGGTTCCAACTCGCCGACCACCTCGGCGAGCGGTGCGAGGAACTCCCGGATCACCGCCCCGAGGCTCAATATCGAACTGGTGTTCGTGTGCATGGATCCATGATGCCATGCACCACCGACACCGAGACGCCGAACGTGGCCCCACTGACGTCGAATGGGTACATCTCCCCATCCGACTCGGCCGCAATTTTCACCCACCGCCTCAAGTCCACTCCCCCTCGCGCCGAAGTATCTGCATCGGCCCGCTGTGGATGTCACACCCGCAACCGAGGTCGGCGCCTTTGGGCGCATGCGTTGATGATGAGCGTTGTGTAGAGCAACCCGGAGATCGGGGTTCGGATGGCGAGGGGGCAACCCCGCGTCGGAGGAATCCCGGTCGCCCCTGAAACACGGGTCGCGTTCGTCGGAGTATGTGCTGCCCCTGAGTGATCAGGGGGTCGGCCCGGTAACACGAGGTCAGGGCGCCGATGACGGATGTGGGTGTGGCTCCCACAGCGGGTCGTGGCTTGTCGGATCGCACCCGGGTGGGGCATCGACGGTGCCGTCGGGTCGAGCCAACGTAGTCTCGACCCGATGGTGACCGATGCCGAAGCCCGGGTGCTGTCCGCGATCGACGATGGCCGCACCGTCGAGCTGCTCACGGAACTCGTTCGCGTCCCGAGCGTGACGGGCAGCGACGCCGAGTCCGACCTCCAGCATCGATGCCGGGCCCTGCTCGATGGCAGTGGCCTCGAGACCGATGCGTGGCGGATCGACCTCGACGAGCTCTCCGCCGACCCCGAGTTCCCCGGCACCGAGGTCGAACGCACCGAGGCGTACGGGATCGTGGGCACGACGACGGGCGAGGGTGTCCCGGCGCTCATCCTCCAGGGCCACGTGGACGTGGTGCCGATCGGCGACCTCGACAAGTGGGAGGGGTCCGATCCCTTCGGTGCGACGATCCGGGGAGGCATCCTGCACGGTCGGGGTGCCTGCGACATGAAGGGTGGCCTCGCCGCCATCCTGGTCGCCGTCGAGGCCCTGCGGACGGCCGGCATCGAACTGGCG
>CALMLJ010000108.1 GCA_937868025.1 uncultured Acidimicrobiaceae bacterium | reverse complement strand
CGCCGATCGGCCGCGGCCTGCATGAGCTCGACCAGCGCCTCGATCGGAGGGTCGAGCTGATCGATGCGAAGTTCGTCGACGACCGCCTGCGCGTCGGCCACTGCATCGGTCGGATGCGGGTAGGGACCGAGGATGATCAGCGCGAGGTCGGTGGCGTGGTCGAGCCACCCGTACCAACGATGGGTGCTCGCCTCGATCGGCGCGCCGGCCGGGTCGTGCGTGGTGATGCCGAACTCGATGACATCACCGACCGACAACGTCATGGGGATCTGCCAGCCACGCGCACCCTCCTCCCAATCGAGTGCGGAGAAGCCGTCGTGACACAGTGCATCCGGCCAGAGCGTGGCGACCCATCGCCAGGCGATCCGGTTCGACGGAATCGGAAGGTCCGGCCAATCGATGAGGCACCCGCCTGCATGGCGGAACACCCATTCGCCGGCGGCGGTCACGGTGTCACCTCGTCCATGTCCGTCTCCGGCGTTGCGTGTGGCGGTCGGTCGAGGAACGTGACAGTCGTGGCCCGGTTGAACCACCGAGTCGCCTTGTCGCCTGCTCGGGTCACGTACTCCTCGCAGAGCAGCTGCCCGCTCACGGCCACATGACGCCCAGACGTGAGGTGCTGCGCACATCGACCGGCGAGCTGTCCCCAGGTCTGGACGATGATCCACAGCCGGGGCCGCGAGTCGACGGCAAGGCGGAACTCGCAGACCACGCCTTTGGTGGTGTCGCGCCGAACTGGGTCGGCCGCGAGCACCCCTGTGAGGCTCAACACGTTCATGGCAGCCCCCTCCACATCTGTGAGTGCAGGATGGGGGGCGCTTGATCGGAGCACCTCGAACCGGTGGGTTTCACGCTACCGCGCAGACGTCCGGGCATGTTGTCCATCTCCTTTCACAGGTCGACCCCGTCGAGCTCTGGACGATCGGCTGACGCTGCGAGTGATGCACGCCGGAGGCATTCGTCGATCGTCTGGTCCCAGGTCGAATCAGCGAGCGCCCAGGCGTTCAAATCGAGGCCATCGGGCGGGATGATCGAGCGAGCCCCCACCTGTTGCTGATCGAGCAGCCCGGTAAGCGTCGAGGTCAGCCGCCGCCCGGCTTCGTCGGGATCGGCGGCAATTGCGATCCCGAGGCCACGGTTCGCGGCGTGGTTCGCCAGGCGAGCAGCTACTGACTCGTCAGGCGTCTGCGCACCGAGCAGAGCGACCGCAGGGAAGCCGGCCTGGCTCGCGGTGAGCGCATCGGGAAGCCCCTCGCACACCAAGAGCGTGCCGCCGCGCTGACCGCTCGACACCGGATATGCGAGGCGCGGGTGCGGCGCGATCGCCGCCGATGGATTGTCGTACTTGCGCCCCGTCGACTCGGGTTCGAGATACCGGGCCTGGACGTACACGGCGCGACCTGTGGGATCGAGTGCGGGCATGACGGCGGCGAGCCCTGCCCCGTATGGAAGACCACGGTCGCGGCGCATCACGCTTCGCCCCGGATCCGCGCCGAG
>CALMLJ010000107.1 GCA_937868025.1 uncultured Acidimicrobiaceae bacterium | reverse complement strand
CACCTGGCCGTAGCACCCGAGCGACCGCACGAACTCGACGTTTCGACCCGACGTCAGACCGACAACGACCGACGCTCCCCGAGCCGCCGCCCGGGTCGCGAGCGCGATGCCCGTCTTCGACGACGCCGACAGGACGAGCACCTGCTCGGGCGGGCCGTCAGGCAGCCCAGCGACGAACTCGTCGAGCAAGAACCCCGTCATCATCAACCCACGCAGCAACGCGTGCCGCTCCTCGATCTCGGCGATGTGATCGACACCCAACTCGGGACCGAGGTCGGTCCCCACGAGCATCGGGTCACGGGATTGCTCGACATAGCTCCGGTACACCGGCGCGTGCGCGGCACGATGGGCCCCGTCGTCGCGAAGGCCGTCCGACGTCGGCGTCGCAGCGAGATCGACGTAGCCGGCCATCGGGAACCACCCGTAGTAGCGACCGCCGACGTCGATGCCGTCGACACGTGACTCGACCACCTCGGCCCATCCCATCGCCGGCACCCGACCCCAGCCGTCTGCGCCACTCGGGAAGAAGTCCCAGTACCCCAGCAGGTCGCCGACCCCGGCGTAGGTGATGTTGTTGGCGGTCAGCGCGAATCGGTCGATCCGCAGTCGCACCTGCCCGTCGCCCAACTCGCCCAACTCCTGGTGCACCACCCGGGTCGTTTCGTTCGCCGTCCGGTCCACTTCCAACACTGCGTTCTGCACGGCACTCCTCCGGGAAACAATCGATTCTCGGGAGATGATCGCACGCCGTAGCCTTGAACCCTCGTGGAACCGGCCATCACCTACCCGCCTGATCTCCCGATCAGCGAACGACGCGACGACCTCGTCGCGGCGATTGGCGCGCACCAGGTGCTCGTCGTGGCCGGCGAGACCGGTTCGGGCAAGAGCACACAACTCCCGAAGCTCTGCCTCGAGGCCGGGCGCGGGGCGAAGGACGCCACCACGGGCCGGGGCGGTTGGATCGGTCACACCCAACCTCGTCGCATCGCCGCGCGATCGATCGCCGAACGCGTCGCCGAGGAGCTCGGTTCCGAGGTCGGCCAGGCGGTTGGCTACAAGGTGCGATTCAACGACGAGGTCGGCGCCGACACCCGCATCAAGGTGATGACCGACGGCATCCTGCTCGCCGAGATCCAACGAGACCGGGAACTGCAGAAGTACGACACGATCATCATCGACGAGGCCCACGAGCGGTCGCTCAACATCGACTTCCTGCTCGGGTATCTCCGCCAGCTCCTCCCCCGCCGGCCCGACCTGAAGCTGATCATCACCTCGGCGACGATCGACACGGCCCGCTTCAGCGAGCACTTCGACGGCGCTCCGATCATCGAGGTCGAGGGACGCACCTTCCCCGTCGAGGTCCGGTACCGCCCCCTCGACGACCCCGACGATCCCGCCGGCCCGAAGGACCAGGTCGAAGGCATTTGCGACGCGGTGGAGGAGCTCCGCCGCGAAGTCGACGGTGACATCCTCGTGTTCTGCTCGGGCGAACGCGAGATCCGCGACGCGGCGGCAGCGCTCGGCGACCTGAACCTGCCCGGCACCGAGGTGTTCCCCCTGTTCGCCCGGTTGTCGGCCGCCGAGCAGCACCGGGTGTTCGAACGCCACGCCGGTCGACGGATCGTCCTCGCAACCAACGTCGCCGAGACGTCCCTCACGGTGCCGGGCATCCGATCGGTGATCGATCCCGGCACCGCCCGCATCTCCCGCTACTCGTACCGCACCAAGGTGCAACGGCTCCCGATCGAGGACATCTCCCAGGCATCGGCCAACCAGCGGTCCGGCCGCTGCGGTCGTATCGGGCCCGGTATTGCGGTCCGCCTCTACGACGAGGAGGACTTCGAGGCCCGCCCCGAGTTCACCGAACCCGAGATCCGCCGCACCAATCTCGCCTCGGTCATCCTCCAGATGGCCAACCTCGGCCTCGGGGATGTGGCGTCCTTCCCCTTCGTCGACCCACCCGCCGACCGCAACATCCGCGACGGCATCGCGCTCCTCGAAGAGCTCGGCGCCGTCGACCCCGACCAGTACGGCACCCGGAAGTGGCTCACCACGCTGGGCCGCCGCCTCGTCCGCATGCCCGTCGACCCCCGGCTCGGACGCATGGTCATCGAAGCCGGCACCAACGGTTGCCTCCACGAGGTGATGGTGATCACGGCCGGCATGTCGATCCAGGACCCGCGGGAGCGTCCGTTCGACCACCGCACCCAGGCCGACCAGCAGCATGTCCGGTTCAACCACCCCGACAGCGACTTCCTCAGCTACGTCAACCTCTGGAACTACCTCGGCGAACAGCGCCGTGAGCGGTCGTCCAACCAGTTCCGGAAGATGTGCCGCAACGAGTTCCTGAACTACAACCGCATCCGCGAGTGGCAGGACATCTACGAGCAACTCCGCCGGGCCACCAAACAGCTCGGGTTCAAACCGAACACGGTCCCGGCCAAACCCGACGCCGTGCACCTGTCGCTGCTGAGCGGTCTGCTCTCCCACATCGGCATGAAGGACACGCCCGAGAAGGGCCGCGAGCCGCGAACTCGCGACGGCGGGCGAGACGGGCGCGAGCAGCGGGACCGTCGGGGCACCCGCGAGTACATCGGAGCCCGCCAGGCCCGGTTCACCATCGCCCCCGGGTCGGTGCTCGCCAAGAACCCACCCAACTGGGTGATGGCCGGGGAACTCGTCGAGACCAACCGGCTGTGGGCGCGCACGGCCACCCGCATCGACCCGGCATGGGTCGAGCGCCTCGGTGAGCACCTCGCCAAGTACACGTACAGCGAGCCCTGGTGGGACCGCGAGCGCGGCGCGGCGATGACCCACGAACGAGTCACGATCTACGGGCTCACGCTCGTGTCGGGCCGCCGGGTGCCGGTCGCGCGCGTCGACCCGGAGATGGCCCGGGACCTGTTCATCCACCACGCACTCGTCGAGGGCGACTGGGACACCCACCACAAGTTCATGGACCGCAACGCCGTCGTCGCCGGGGAGGCCGAGCGGCTCGAGGCGCGCGCCCGGCGCGGCGATCTCATCGTCGAAAACCAGGCGATCTTCGACTTCTACGATCAGCGGCTCCCCGACCAGGTCACCACCGGCGCCGCGTTCAACCAGTGGTGGAAGGACGAGCGGCGCGCCAACGGCAAACTCCTCGACCTCACGCTCGACGACCTGCTCGCCGACGACGCACATGCGGCGGTCGATCCCCACGCGTTCCCCGAGGTGTGGCACTACGGCGCGCACGACCTGCCGATCACCTACGAGTTCGACCCGACGAGCGAGGCCGATGGCGCCACCATCACCATCGACGCCGGCATCGTCGGCCAGCTCGAGCCAGCGGCCTTCGACTGGAACGTGCCCGGGTTCCGAGACGACCTCGTCGACGCGCTCATTCGATCGCTGCCCAAGCAGTTGCGGAAGCTGTTCGTGCCGGTGCCCGAGACGGTTGCGGTCATCGGTGAGCGCATCACGCCCGACAACGGGCCGGTGCTGGAGAGCGTGCGCCGCGAACTCAACCGGCTGATCACCGAACCGCTCCCCGTCGACGCCTTCGACCTCGACGCCCTCCCCAAGCACCTGCGTCCCTCGTTCCGGATCGTCGACACCGACGGCCGGGAGTTGGCGATCGGCCGGGACCTACGGGCGCTGGCCAAGCAGGTCCACGCCGAGGCCACCGCGATCGTGGCGACGGTCGACACCGGCCTCGAACAACGCGGACTCCGCACGTGGACGTTCGGCGACCTCCCCCGAACCGTCGAACGCAACGTCAACGGTCGCGTCATCACGGCCTATCCGGCGCTCGCGGACGACGGCGACTCGGCGGCCATCGTCGCCTGCACCAGCTCCGACGAACAGATCGCCACCATGTGGGCAGGCACCCGCCGACTCGTGCGCCTGGCCATGCCGGCGCCGGCCCGACAGGTCGACTCACTCCTCGACCAGCGCACCAAGAACGCCATGGCTCAGAGCCCGGTGCAACCCAAGGTCGACTGGTACAACGACATCATCGGGTGCGCTCTCGACCACCTGATCGCCGGAGCCGGCGGGCCGGTGTGGACCGAGGCTGCCTTCGAACGCCTCGTGGACGCAGTGCGAGACCGCCTCCACGACACCCTCGTCAGCGTGACCGCCTCGGCAGCCAAGCTCATCGCGCTGCACTCGTCGATCCGCCGCACGCTCGACCAGCTCGTCGCTGCGCCGATGGCCTCTGCGGTCACCGACGTCCGGGAGCACCTCGACCGACTCGTGTACGAGGGGGTCCTCACGGGAGTTGGGTTCGCCAAGCTCGACGACATCGACCGCTACCTCCGGGCCATCGAGCGCCGCCTCGCCAACCTTCCCAACAACCCCAAGCGCGACGCTGATCTCATGGAACGCTGCCGCAAGCTCGAGGCGGAGTACGAGAACCTGGCCGAGACCGTCTCTCCGAGCGACGACCTCGAAGCGCTGGCCTGGGCACTCGAGGAGTTCCGCGTCAGCTCGTTCGCCCAGCAGCTGCGCACCCCGATCCCCGTCAGCGAGAAGCGGATCCGCAACGAGATCCACCGGCTCGCCCGCGGGCTCTAGTCGGACGCCACCCCGTTCTGCCGCCGCCGTACCACGATCATCGCCCCGGCAATGAGCGTGGTCGCCCCGATGGCGCCGGCACCCATCGCCAGACCACTGGACCCGCCCTCGTTACCGGTGGGCTCGTCCGACGAGATCGTCACGGAGCCCTCGTCGGGAGTCGACGACGTCGTCGTCTCGGATGGACCGGATGTCGTGGTCTCGATGGTCGGCGGCGTCGCCGAGGTCGTGTCGGGGGGCGGGACCGTGGTCGACGCGCCGGCCAGCGGCGCAAGCGTGCCGACCGCGCCCTGCGAACAGAGTCCGCTCGTCCACTCGCCGCCGTCTTGCTGCAGCGCGATGTCGCGCCGGTCGCCCACCGTCATGTACTCGAACCCGCACGACGCGCCCGACGCTGAGCTCCGCACGTCGATCGTGTCGCCCACGTTGCCGACGTCGCCCCGGTAGACGCGGTCGATCCGGAACGACCACGTGACGACGGGTACCGAGTAGTCGATCGTCGGCACTGCCGTTACCGTCCCGGCGAAGGCCGCCTCGATCGGGAACTCGGCCTCGTTCTGCACGAGGTACTCGAGCCCGATACAACTGCACGCAGCAGCGCGCCCGGCCCCGAAGACCATCGACATCGCGATGACGACGAGCCCCACAACGATGCGTCCGGCTACCCGATGCACAACGGCATCGTAGGCGCAGAGTCACGTACGACCGGTGCCCCCGGAGAACTCATCGACCGGTCAGATGCCGGGCACGCAGGCGCCCAGGCCCAGCTGCCGCAGGCCTCGGAGGTCGCCCGCAGCGAAGTCGGTGACGCCGGGTTGACTCACCGGATTCATCAGCTGCGTCGGGTCGTCGACGTGATCGAGCCCGACCACGTGTGCGAGTTCGTGCAGCACCACGGCGCGGGCACCATCGAGACCATCGCGATCGAGACGAATGATGTTGGCGATCTGCGGACCGTCGAGCACGACCTCGCCGGTCACGTACACCGAACGGGAGATCCCCGCCTGGTCGGTGACCGTGTACTGCGTGCTCCCCCCGAAACCGGCGACCGAGCCGGCGAGCAGCGGCGTGTCATCGGGCGTGCCCCACGCGATCAGCACCGGAGCCCACCGGTCGCCATAGCGATCGGGTTGGTACGGCTGGCGGTCAGGGACGATCTCCTCGTCAGTCAGGTCATCGGCCACGAACTGCAGACCCGTCACCTCGCTGATCCGCTCGATCGCATCGGTCACCAGGTTCTCGGCGTCGTTCGGCTGACCGGTGTGATTCACGACGTAGTGAATCGGGCGGCACGGGTCGTAGGTCACCGGTGCGTCGCTGCCGGGCTGCATCGAGACGAACTCGTACGGCCCGCGCTTGGACGGCGCGTCGATCGGCGCGCCGAGCGGGGTCGGCGACACCGAGATCGGCGGGCTCGGCATCTCGCCCGACCCGACACGCGTACCGACGTCGGCCCGATCGAGTGCCGCCCACGCCGACGCCGCCCGCCGGTCGTCGGACAGCGCGAACGTGCGCACCAACAGGCCGGCGATCAGCGCGAAGACGACCAGCCACCCGGCCGCGACGATCCGCCGGTTCCGACGCCGGTGTCGACGATCACGTTCGTCTTCCCACGCCTCGTCCTCCTCGGCTTCGAGGCGGACACGCAATTCCTCGGCGCGGACCTGGCGCTCCCATGCCGCGAGGCGCTCCTCGGCCGTCGGCTCGTGCACGCCCTGTTCGACCCAGGCGCGCAGGTCATCAGCACTCAGGAAATCGTCCGACATCGGTGGCCCCGGCCCTCGCTTCCGACGGCACGCTCACCGTGCCGCCGAACAGCGACAGTCTCCCACGCCCGGCTGCCAGCCGGTCGTCGGACGGCTTCACCCGACGGGAGCGGCAGCCTCCTCGGCATCGGCATCGACGTCGACGTCGAGGTCGTCGTCGTCGTCGAGGTCATCGCCGGCGGTGCTGATCGGCGCGGATGCGATCACGGTCGTCGCGCCGGGGGCAGGTGAGAGCCACACCTCGTCACCCTCACGGAGGTCGAGTCGGTTCGCCTCCTTGCGGGTGAGCTGCACCGTCGTCACTTCGTCGCCACCGCCGGCCACCGGCCGCACGGCATCGACACGCACCTCGAATCCGATCCGCAGCACCCGGTCGACCTTGGCCGAGACCGAACCCGTCGCAGCGGTCGTCGAGACGTCCACGTCGTGGGGACGGAGCAGGTGCCCGTCGAGACGCGTCGTCGAACCGAGGAACGACATCACGAACTCGTTGGCCGGATGGTCGTACAGGTCGTCGGGCGAACCGATCTGCTCGACCCGCCCGTTGTTGATCACGACGATCTCGTTGGAGACCTCGAGGGCCTCCTCCTGGTCGTGGGTCACGAACACGGTGGTGACGTGCACCTCGTCGTGCAGGCGACGGAGCCAGTCGCGCAACTCCTTGCGGACCTTGGCATCGAGTGCACCGAAGGGTTCGTCCAACAACAACACGTTGGGCTCGACCGCGAGCGCTCGGGCCAGGGCCATGCGTTGCCGCTGCCCGCCGGAGAGCTGCGCCGGCAGTCGATCGGCGAACTGGTCGAGGTGCACCAACTCGAGCAGCTCCATGACGCGCGTGCGGATCTGGGCCTTGGGGACCTTGCGGATCTCGAGCCCGAACGCCACGTTGCGGTAGACGCTCAGGTGCTTGAACGCCGCGTAGTGCTGGAACACGAAGCCGACGTTCCGCTCCTGGGGACGCAACCACGTCGTGTCGGTGCCGTTGATCTCGATGACGCCGGAGTCCGGCTGCTCCAGACCGGCGATGATGCGCAGCAGCGTGGTCTTGCCGCCGCCGGACGGCCCGAGCAGCGCCGTGAGGATGCCGCTGTGGATGTCGACCGAGACGTCGCCGAGAGCGACGAAGTCGCCGAAGTTCTTGTTGATGTTGCGAACGCTGATGCCCATGGCTGAGGTACTTCCCGTTACTTCTTCTTGTCTGACTTGGGCCGGATGAGGGTGATCACCACGAGACACACGATGCTCGTCGCCGCGAGCACGAGCGACGCGGAGTACGCGCTGAGCTCGTCGAACTCGCCGTAGCGTTGCTCGACGAGGGACGTGACGGTCTGCGTGCTGCCGGCCACGCCACCGGCGGTCACGACCTTCACTGCCCCGAACTCGCCGAGGCTGCGAGCGAGGGCCAACACGACGCCGTACGCGACCGCCCATTTGATCGACGGCAACGTGATGCGCCGGAACGTCTGGAACGGCCCGGCGCCGAGGATCGTGGCGGCCTGCTCCTGCTCGGTGCCGATCTCCTCGAGCACCGGCACGATCTCACGCACGACCAGCGGCAACGACACGAACACGGTGGCCAAGACGATGCCGGGGAAGGCGAAGATCACCTGGAACCCCGCGCTGTCGAGCGCCGGACCGAACCAGCCGTTGCGGCCGTACACGAACACGAGCGCCAGGCCGGCGACGATCGGCGAGACCGAGAGGGGGAGGTCGACCAGCAGGCTCAGGATCCGCCGACCCGGGAAGCGGTACCGGACCAAGAGGAGCGAGACGCCCACGCCGAACACCGTGTTGATGACCACGGCGTAACCGGCGGCGTAGGCCGTCACCTCGAACGCGTGGAGCATGTTCTCCTCGGTCAGCGCCTCCCACACCTTGGAAGCGCCGTCGGCGAACGTGTGCTGCGCCACCACGAACAGCGGTATGAGGATGACCACGCCGATGTACCCGACCGCGACGAAGCGCAGCAGGTACTGCACCGGACCCTTGCGGCCGGCGCGCCGCTGCGCCCTGGACGCCGCCTTCGCCGACGGGGTGAGCACTGCGCTAGCCACGCTTCACCGCCCAGCGACGGAGACCGTCGATCGACACCAGGGTCACGACCGCGACGAGCAGCAACACCGTGGCGACCGCCGCTGCGCCCGACGGGTTGTCGTTCTCATTGAGCGACAGGATGCGCACCGCCGCGACCTCCGTCTTGAACGGGAGGTTTCCCGAGATCAGGACGAGCGAGCCGTATTCGCTCACCGCACGGGCGAAGGCGAGGGCGGTCCCCGCAGCGATCGCCGGGATCAGGTTCGGGAACACGATGCGGCGGAAGATCGTGAACCGGTCCGCTCCGAGCGACGCCGCAGCCTCCTCGACATCGCGGTCGAGCTCCTCGAGCACCGGCTGCACCGCCCGCACCACGAACGGCACGGTGACGAACAGCAGGGCGATGAAGATCCCGACCCGGGTATTCGCGAACTGGAGATTCACCGGACTGTCGGGGCCGTAGAGCGACAGCAGCACGAGGCCCGCAACGATCGTCGGTAGGGCGAACGGCACGTCGATGACGAGGTCGACGATGCCCTTACCGGGGAAGTCGTCGCGAACGAGCACCCAGGCGACGATGGTGCCGAGCACCACGTTCACGATGGTCACGAGGAACGCTTGCGTGACCGTGAGCCGCAGCGCCGCGGCCGTCGAAGGGTTCGAGAGCGCGTCCCAGAACCCCGACCAACCGTTGTCGGTCGCCTTGATCACGACGGCCGCGAGCGGGAGCAGCACGAGGATGCTCAGCCAGATGGTCGCGACACCGAGCCCGAGGCCCGACCCGAGACGGAGTCGTTCGCCGGAGCCCGACCCCGACGACGATGACCGACGGCCGAACCGCCGACCG
>CALMLJ010000106.1 GCA_937868025.1 uncultured Acidimicrobiaceae bacterium | reverse complement strand
CCCATCACGAGGCGAGCGCTGTCGGCGAAGCCCTCCCGCCCCAGCTCCGACGTGACGTCGATCTCGAAGCACTCGGAGAACTCCGTGGCGCCGGCGTCGAGCCGGTAGGACACACCCCAGTTGTGGTCCGGCGAGAATGCTCCGGCGCTGTGCCACCGCGTTCCGTCGTCGAGTCGACCGGCCGACCAGCACCAACCGAGCGACCACCAGTCGCGTGCCGCTCCCCACGAGTGGTCACGTTGGCCCCAACCGTCGACCTCGATCACCTCGTCGCCGAGCAGCACCCGACCGTGGACTCGACACGGGATCTCGTATCGGGGCGTGACCGGCGGCCAGAGATACGCGGCGCGGTCGGTCTCCCAGTCGAGTTCGAAGCCGAAGGGGACGAGTGTTCCTCGCTGGTCGTGGTACATGTCGGCCGGATCGTCGACCTGCAGGCCGAACGCCTCGAGATTGCAGGTCATGTGATCGAGGGGAACCTCGACGGTGTGGTCCGCCCAGATTCCCTCGGTGCGGATTTCGAGCGACTGCGCGGACAACGGCAGGGGCACCTCGTTGCTCACCACGGTCACGAGCGGTCGCCCCGGACCAACGAGACACGCCCAGTACCAGACGGTCCCGAGACCGGGATTGAAGCCGATGCGGATGTAGCCGCCGAGCGAACCGTCCTCGGAGAACCAGTCCAGGTAGTAGGACTCGTTCCAGAGGAGCGAATCGTCGGGAGTGTGGCGACGCTCGTCGGCAGGGCTCGGCGTGGGCATGGATCGGATCGTAGGGCGGGCGCCGGTAGTGTGCGCCCGATGTCGATCCCCTATCTCAGCGCCGCCTGGATCGATGCGGCCGACGCCCTGCTCCGCACCGTCGTGGTCGATCCGCCCGTCGTCGGTCCGGCGTTCACCGTCGAGACGGTGGTCACCGACGCACCCGACGGAGTGGTGGGCTACGTGCTCGAGTTCGACGGTTCCGTCGTGCGTGCCCGGGCGGGCTCCGGCGAGCCGTGCACCGTCCGGCTCACGCAGAGCTACACGCTCGCAGCCCGTGTCGCCGCCGGGGAGGTCGGCGCCCAGGCGGCGTTCCTCGCCGCGGACATCCAGGTCGGCGGCGACGTGGCGACGCTCATCGCCAACGCCGGGCTCATCGCCCAGGTCGGCGACGCGTTGCGCCCGTTGCGTTCCGACACCACGTTCGTTCCCGCCTGACAGGCCGTCGGGGTCGATAGCCTGAGATCATGCGCGCCCGTCACCTCGCCCCGCTCCTGATCGCCGTCCTCGCCCTGAGCGCCTGCGGAGGGGGCGGTGGCAAGATCACCATCGGCGAAGCCGCGTCGAATGCCCCCGCCGCGAGCACCGGCAACGACGACGGCGCTGCCGCGATCGACGAGGCCACCGACGACGTCTTGACCGACGACACGATGGCCGACGACTCGACGTCGGCCGAGCCCGGCGATGGTGGCGTCGAACCGGACATGGACAAGTGCATCGAGGTCAGCGAGGCCTTCTCGAGCATCGCGGGATCGGCGTCGGACATGACCCCCGAGGGCGCACAGGCGGCGCTCGACAAGATGAAGGAAGTGCTGCCGAGCGACCTCCGCGACGACATCCAGACGATGGTCGACGTGTACGCGTCGAGCCCCTCCGACATCGGCGAGGCGGTGTCGAGCCAGGACTTCATCGACGCCAACAACGCCGTGACCGACTACCTCGCCCAGATCTGCGGCGCCGGCTGAGCCGATGCCCGAGCTCCCCGAGGTTCGCGTCCATGCCGAGCGTCTCAGCGCCGACTACCGAGGGAGCAAGCTGACCGGCTTCGTGCCGCTCTCGTTCACGGCCCTGAAGACGTTCAGTCCTGCGCCCGACGTCGCCTTCGGACACGAACTCGTCGGGGTTGGGACGCGCGGCAAGTACCTGCTGATGGACTTCGGTCCGGCCGTGTTCGTGATCCACCTAATGCAGGGTGGACGCCTCACCCCTGATCCCAAGCTCTCGAAGAAGCCCCGCGGCGGGCTGTGCCGCTGGAAGTTCGACGGGCGCGACGCACTGCTGTTCACCGAGGCGGGCACCGAGAAGAAGGCCGGGGTGTGGGTCATCGTTCCGCCCGTCGACGACGTCGAGCCCCTCGCCCACCTCGGCCCGGAGGCGGACCAGCTGTCGCCTGACGAACTCGGGTCGATCCTCGACGAGGCCAAGGGGGCACGCCTCCACGGCGTCCTCCGCGATCAACGACGCCTCGCCGGGCTCGGCCGTCGGCTCGCCAACGAGATCTGCTGGACTGCCCAGCTGTCGCCGTTCGCCGCGTGCAACAAGATCGACGACGAGGGTCGGGCCCGTCTCGGCGCGGCGATCGTGTCGTGTGTCCAGGAGTCGACCGACGACGAGCGCACCCGGGACACGATGGTGAAGTCCGCGGCCCGGCTCGCCCATGTGCATCACCGCAAGGGCGAGCCGTGCGATCGCTGCGGCGACGTCATCCGCGAGGTCAGCTACAACGCCTACCAGGTCGACTACTGCGCCACGTGCCAGACGGCCGGCAAGATCCTCGCCGACAACACCACGTCGAAGTTCCTGAAGTAGTTGGGGGTTTTGTGTTGCGAGGAACGACGCGTGCGTCGCTCCTCGCAACACAAAAGCCCAACGTCGGGCTCAGATGAGGCCGAGTTCCTTCACGGCGTCGCGCTCCTCGGCGAGCTCGCCGACGGACTTGTCGATGCGGGCACGGCTGAACTCGTTGATGTCGAGGCCCTGCACGATCTCGTACTTGCCGTCCTTGCAGACGCACGGGAAGGAGCTGATGAGCCCCTCGGGCACGCCGTAGGAGCCGTCGGACGGGATGGCCATCGAGACCCAGTCGCCCTCGGGAGTGCCGAGATGCCACGAACGGATGTGGTCGATGGCGGCGTTGGCGGCCGAAGCTGCCGACGACAGGCCGCGGGCCTTGATGATGGCGGCGCCGCGCTGGGCGACGGTGGGGATGTACGTGTCGGCGTACCAGGCCTCGTCGTTGACCAGCTCGGCGGCGTTCTGGCCCTTGACCTCGGCGTGGAAGAGGTCGGCGAACTGCGTGGCGGAGTGGTTGCCCCAGATCGTCATCTTGGTGATGTCGGACACGGTCGTGCCGGTCTTCGCCGCGAGCTGGGCGATGGCACGGTTGTGGTCGAGGCGGGTCATGGCGGTGAAGCGGCCCGGGTCGAGGTCGGGAGCGTTGTTCATCGCGATGAGCGAGTTGGTGTTGGCCGGGTTGCCGACGACGAGGACCTTGACGTCCTTCTTCGCCGAGGCCGAGAGGGCCTGGCCCTGGGGCTTGAAGATGCCGCCGTTGGCCGACAGGAGGTCGGAGCGCTCCATGCCGTCCTTGCGGGGCATGGCACCCACGAGGAGCGCCACGTCGGCGTCACCGAACGCAACGTTGGGATCGTCGGTCTGGACGATGCCCGAGAGGAGGGGGAACGCGCAGTCGTCGAGTTCCATGGCGACGCCGCTGAGGGCGCCGAGCGCCGGGGTGATCTCGAGCAGCTGCAGGATGACCGGCTGGTCGTCGCCCAGCATGGCGCCACTGGCGATGCGGAACAAGAGGGAATAGCCGATCTGGCCGGCGGCGCCGGTCACGGCGACACGCAGGGGGGCCTTGGTGGTCACAGAGATCTCCTCGATCTGACGCTGGGCGACCTCGGTGCCGCCACGGGTACTCCGAGACTACAGCGGGTGCTCCAGGGCCCTCATCTCGGGGCGACGGGCCCGGGCCCGGTCAGGCGGCGCGGGTGTTGCCGACCCACGATGCGTACAACCCGGCGTAGGTACCACCCGCCGCCACGAGCTCGTCATGGGAGCCCACTTCGACGATCCGGCCTCGGTCGAAGACGACAACGAGGTCGGCGGCCTCGGCGGTGGAGAGGCGGTGGGCAACACTGATCGTCGTCCGACCGGCAGCGAGACGGAGCAGCGCATCCGACAACGCCCGCTCGGTCTCCGGGTCGACCGCACTGGTCGCCTCGTCGAGGATCAGAAGGCCGGGATCGGCGAGCTGCGCCCGGGCCAGGGCCACCAGCTGGCGCTCGCCGACAGACAGGTTCTCGCCACGTTCACCGGTACTGGTGTCGAGTCCGTCGGCGAGGCGCTCGACCCACCAACCGAGCCCGAGGGCATCGATCGCTCCGCGGACGTCCGCCGCCGTACCCTCGACACCGGTCGAGGTGCCGAGGGCGATGTTGTCGGCGACGCTCCCGTCGAAGAGGAACCCGTCCTGGGGCACCATGCGAATCGCCGTCGTGCGGCTGCCCGGTGCGACGTCGCGAAGATCGACGCCACCGACGCGCACGACCCCGCCGGTGGGGTCGGCAAGACGACAGACCAACTTCGCCAGCGTGGTCTTGCCGGAGCCGGTCTCGCCGACGACGGCCACGTTCGTACCGGCCGGAATGCGGAGCGTCACGTCGGAGAGCACCGGGTCGCCGGGCTCGTAGGAGAAGCTCACGTGGTCGATCTCGACGTCGAGCGCTCCCGACGGCAGGTCGACGCCGGCCTCGGGCTCGACGACCTCGATCGGCTCGTCGAGCAGGTCGAGCACCTTGCGCCAGCCGGCGACCGCGGTCTGCGTCTGGTCGAGCACCTCGCCGATCTCGCCGATCGGTTGCAGGATCAGGCTGGTCAGGAACACACACGCGACGAGCGAGCCCTGGTCGAGTCCCCAGCCCGGGCCCCACCATGCTCCGGCGCCGATCACCGAACCCAGCGCGACGGCGCCGAACACGTCGGCGACGGGGAACATCAACGCGAAGTACCAGGCCGCCCGCATCTGCGAGCGGTACTGCCGGGCGATCGCCCGATGGAGACGTCGACGGGTTCGGGCCTCGACGCCGTAGGCCCTGATCACCGGCGCGCCCATGACCGCCTCGGAGATCTCGGTGAGCGTCTCGCCGACGCTGGTTCGCACCTGGTCGTAGGCACGCAGCTGGTGAACCTGGACCCAGCGGAGCAGTGGCACCACCGGTGAGAACACCACGATCACGATCAAGGTGAGCTGCCACGAGTACACCGCCATGACGACGAGGGTGCCGGCGATGATCGTCAGATTCACGATCCAACTGATCGCACCCCACTGGGCGAACTGGGCGATCGTCTCGATGTCGGAGGTCACACGGGTGACGAGCACGCCGCGCTTCGATTCGTTGTGGCTCGCGATGCTGAGTGCGTGGACGTGCGCGAACGTCCGGGTGCGCAGTCCGTAGAGCATGTTCTCGGCCGCCCGCACCAGGCGGAGGTAGGTCATCCGGTTCGCGACGGCGATCGTGATCAGCAGGCCGGCGGCGATGCCGCACGACACCACGACGAAACCGGGACGGAGACCGTCGGGGCCGGTGATGCCGCGGTCGAGGATCTGCTGGATCGCCACGGGGACGACCAGCTTGCCGGCGGCGACCACCATCGCCATCGCCACGGTGACGATGAGCCCGGCGCGCAGTTCGGGGCTCTCGCGGAGGCCCCGGCGCAGGACCGTGCCGATGCCAGATTGTCCGGCGTCGGGCCCTGCGGTGGTGTCGCCGTCGGGCCGTTCGGTGGCGTCACTCATGGTCGCACCCTTCGTCCTCCGGTTCGGTCTCGTACGCGTGCACGAGTGAGGCGTACCCGGGAATGGCGAGCAGCTCGGCATGCGTGCCCGTTCCTGCAATGACGCCGTCGTCGAGATAGATCACGCGGTCGGCCAGGGCGATGGTCGAGAGCCGATGGGCGACGATCAGCAGCGTCGCCTCGGCCTGGCGGAGGCCCGCCAGGATCTCGGCCTCGATGGTCGGGTCGACGGCGGACGTCGCGTCGTCGAGGAGGAGGACGCGGGGCCGTCGCATCAGCGCACGGGCGAGGGCGACGCGTTGACGCTGACCGCCCGACAGGGTCACGCCGCGTTCTCCCAGCACGGTGTCCCAGCCGTCGGCCAGCCGATCGATGAACCGTAGGACGCGAGCGGTGTCGGCCGCCTCGACGAGTCGGCGTTCGTCGTCGGCGGAGAGCTCGATGGGTCCGCCGTCAGCTGATGCAGTATCGGTCTCGGTTCCGGCACCCAGGATGATGTTGTCGCGAACGCTGGCAGCGAAGAGGAACGACTCCTGGAAGACGAGTGACACGAGGTCGACGACCGACTCCGGGTCGAGGTCGGAGACGGGCACTCCGCCCAGCGTGATCGTGCCCGTGTGGGCGTCGAGGAGGCGGACGAGCAGCTGGTTGATCGTCGACTTGCCCGACCCCGTCGAACCCACCAGCGCGACGGTCTCGCCGGGGTGGACCTCGAAGGAGACGCCGCGGAGCACGTCGACGTCGTCGTAGCGGAACCAGACGTCCTCGAACGCGAGGCCGACGGGCGCGTCCCCGCTCGGGGGACGCACCCCCGGCACGCCTCCGGTCGCGTCCTCCGCCGCCAGCACGGCGTCGACGCGCTCGACGGACACGACCGCTCGCGGGAGCTCCTCGAGGAAGAACCCGAGCACCCGCATCGGGAAGGCGAGGATCGAGAACAGGGACGCGGCCTGGACGAGGTCGCCCGGGGTGACGGCGCCGGAGTCGATCCGCCAGGCGCCGACGAGGAACAGCACGATCGTGCCGATGTTGGGCAGCACGTCGAGGACCGGTTCGAAGGTCGCCCGCAGACGGCCGACCACGAGTCGCTGCTGACGGAGGCGATCCGCCGCGACGGCGAAGCGGGCGGCCTCCTGGGTTCCGAGTCCGAGGGTCTTGATCACCAGAGCGCCGTCGAAGCTCTCGTGCGCCACCGCGGACACGTCGCCGAGTCGTTGCTGCACCAGCGCCGACGGCACCTCCGCCCGCTTCGCGTACGCCTTGTTGAGGAGCGTCAGCAAGGGGAACAACGCGATGGCGATGAGCGTGAAGGTCCAGTCGACGGCGATCAGGCTGATCAGGGCGAAGAACACGAGCGCGAACACCCCGATGCTGAACGGCAACGGTTTGATGAGCATCGTCGTGCCGGTGACGTCCGCGTCGGCGTGGGCGAGCAGTTCACCGGTCGGGCGGGAGTGGTGGAACGACAATGGGGCGGACAGGTACTTGTCGACGACGCCGCGTCGAAGTGTCGCCTGCATCCGCGCCTCGAGCATCGCCGCGAAGTACCGCCGCACCACGACCGACAGCCCGCGCACGACGCCGACCACGAAGATCAGCGCGACGCCGGCCCACAGCGTCGAGCTCTTCACCCCACCGGAGAAGGCCGGGATGATCACCGAGTCGGTGACGCGGCCAACGGCGACCGTCGCACCGACGGCAGCGGCCGCGAACATCACGGCGCCGATCACCGAGACTGCCATCGGCGTCGGGTGCGTGCGGATGAAACGGGCGACCAACGCCGCACCCCGACGGTTCACGCTCGCGACGTTCGACCCGGCAGCTCCGCCCCGCTCGTCCTCGTCGATCGTCCCCCTCCCCATCAGGTGGGCGAGGCTACCCGAGCCCGGTATCCCCCGGACCAGTAGGTTTCGCGTGATGAATCATGATCTCGCCACGCTCGACGCAACTGCCCAGGCCGACCTGGTTCGCACCGGGGCCGCATCTCCTTCAGAACTCGTCGCAGCGGCCATCGAGCGCATCGAGGCCACGAACCCCCATCTGAACGCCGTGATCACCGAGCGGTTCGACGCTGCGGTCGACGAGGCGGCCGGCACCCTTCCCGATGGCCCGTTCCGGGGTGTCCCGATCCTGCTGAAGGACCTCGGTGCGGCCATGGCCGGCGAGCCGCAGCACGCTGGCTCGGCGCTGCTGAAGGCGATCGGGTACCGCGCCGAGGCCGACAGCCACCTGGTGCATCGGCTCCGTCGAGCCGGGTTCGTGGTGCTCGGCCGGACGAACACCCCCGAGTTCGGGTCGACCTGCACGACCGAGCCCCTCGCCTACGGCGCGACGAGGAACCCCTGGAACCTCGATCATTCGTCGGGTGGCTCATCGGGTGGCTCGGCGGCAGCCGTCGCTGCACGGATGGTGCCGGTCGCGCATGCCTCCGACGGTGGCGGATCCATCCGCATCCCGGCGAGCGAATGTGGGTTGTTCGGTCTGAAGCCGTCCCGCGGGCGCATCAGCCGCGGCCCACAGGCCGGTGAGGGGTGGGGTGGGGCGTCGACCGATGGCTGCGTCAGCATCAGCGTCCGCGACTCGGCTGCGTTCCTCGATCTCGTCGCCGGCTGGGAACCCGGTGATCCCTACACCGCGCCGCCGCCGTCGGGCCCATACCTCGACGAGGTGGGCAGGGACCCGGGCCGGCTCCGCGTCGGTGTTCGCACCGAGCACGTGTTCTCGTCGATGACGACCGACCCCGAGTGCGTTGCCGCCGCCCACGCGACCGCTGACCTGCTCGAGAGCCTGGGCCATGAGGTGGTTCGTGACGCCAACCCGGCGGCCCTCGGCGAGGGGGCGTTCATGGGTCCGTTCATCACTGTGCTCTCCGTGGCGATGTCACGCCAGGTCGCGATCCTCGAAGAGCTCGCCGGGCGCCCACTCACGGCCGACGACCTGGAGCCAGCGAACTGGTCGAGCGGCCTGGCCGGAGCGAAGCTCGCCGGTGCCGACTATCTCGCGGCGATCGAGCAGGTCCATGCCTACGGGCGCCGCATGGCGTCGTGGTGGAGCGGCGCCGATGGCCACGGCGGGTTCGACCTGCTGCTGACCCCGACACTGGCCGCGCCTCCGCCCGAGATCGGCCACCTCGTGGCGACCGCCGACGACGTCGACCTCGCGTCGCTCCGTGTCGCCGAGCTGATCCCGTTCACCGCCCAGTTCAACGCGACGGGGCAGCCGGCGATGTCGTTGCCGTTGGCGACGAGCTCGACCGGGTTGCCGATCGGCACACAACTCGTGGCCGGCTACGGGCGTGAGGACGTGCTGTTCCGAGTCGCCGGACAGATCGAGGCCGCCGCACCGTGGGCACAACGTGTGCCCACGGTGTCGGCGGCCTGATCGGTCCGCGTCGGTTGATGTGAGAGGTCAGCCCGGGAGCTGGATCGCCTTGGTCTCGAGGAACTCCTCGAGCCCGTACTGGCCCCGCTCGCGGGTGTTGCCCGACTGCTTGTAGCCACCGAACGGGGCCACGCCGTTGAAGGCGGCGCCGTTGATGTCGACCTGACCCGTGCGCATGCGACGGGCGATGCCCTTGGCGCGCTCGAGGTCGGCCGACTGCACGCCGCCGGAGAGGCCGTAGATGGTGCCGTTCGCGATGCGGACGGCGTCGTCGTCGTCGGTGTAGGTGATGATCGACAGCACCGGGCCGAAGATCTCCTCCTGGGCGATCGACATGTCGGGGGTCACGCCACCGAACACGGTCGGCTTCACGTAGAAGCCGATCTCCTTGTCCTCGGGCTGCTCGGGACCGCCGACGAGGAGGGTGGCTCCCTCGTCGATGCCCTTCTGAATGTACGAGCGGACCCGCTCCTGGTGCGCCTTGGACGACAGGGGGCCGAGGGAGTGGAACAGATCGGGCTCGTCGGCGTGGGGGTCGACCAGGCGCACGAGCGATGCCTCGGCGACGATGGCGTCGGTGTACTCCTGCTCACGGGAGGCGGGAATGAGCACGCGGGTCAGCGCCGAGCAGGTCTGGCCCGAGTTGATGAAGGCGCCGAAGACGGCGCCCATCGCCACGGCGGTGGGATCGGCGTCGTCGAGCACGACGTTGGCCGACTTGCCGCCGAGCTCGAGACCGACGCGCTTGACCGTGTCGGCAGCGTCCCTCTGCACCTGGGCGCCGGCGCGACCGGAGCCCGTGAACGAGACCATGTCGATGTCGGCGTGCTTGGAGATGGCGGAACCGACCGTGGGGCCGTCGCCGATCACCATGTTGAAGACACCTGCGGGCAGCCCGACCTCGTGGACGACCTCAGCGAGGATGTAGGCGTTGAGCGGCGTGATCTCCGACGGCTTGAGCACCACGGTGCAGCCGGCGGCGAGGGCCGGACCGACCTTGCAGATGATCAGGTACAGCGGGTAGTTCCAGGGCGTGATGGCGCCGACGACGCCGATCGGTTCCTTGACGATGAGGCTGTTGCCGAGCGTCGACTCCCACTCGTAGCCCTCGATGAGCGAGGCGAACGTCTCCCACTCGCCGAGCGAGAGGCCGGCCTGTACGAACTCGGAGAAGCCCTTGGGCGATCCGACCTCGCCCTGGATGGTGGTCGCGATGTCCTCGAATCGTGCGGCCAGCGCGGCGCCGATGTCGCGAAGGTACTTGGCGCGCACATCGACCGGTGTGGTGGACCAGGTCTCGAACGCCGTCGTTGCGGCGGCCACAGCGGCGTCGACGTCGGCGGGCGTGCCCATGGGCACCCGACCGATGATCTCCTCGGTCGCCGAGTGGATCACGTCGGTGGTGCCATTGGCGGTGACCGGCGCCACCCACTGCCCCCCGATGTAGAAGTTCTCGTAGTTCTTCACGAAACGTCCCCCTTGACGTGGCTGTACTGATCAGCCACGTCCGTGGCTGCGTTGCAGCGAACGCTACCCAAACCCACGGATCGCTGCCCCGCGGGTGACCGATTACCGGCTTGGCCTAGCCTTGCCGGATGATTTTTCCTCAGGACCGCCGTCGTTCGATCCGGACCCGCCGCTCGACGGCCGTCGCCATCGTGGCGCTCATCGCACTCGTCGCATCGGGATGCCAGCTCACCAAGGTCGGTCGCAAGTGCACCGGCAACGGGTGGGCGCGTGACACCACCCACGTCCTGCAGTGCCGAAACGGCAAGTGGGTCAAGGCGATGACGTTCGGCGACTACCTCCGCTTCGTCGACGCCGCCAACCGGCAGGCCGCTGCGGAAGCGGAGCGGCGCGTCAGTTCCGAGGCGCGCGCCTCGGTGATGCGGGGCACCGGCACGTGGGTCGACGTGTACGACTGGTCGCCGACGTTCGTCGCCTCGAAGAAGGCCGGCGCGGTTCCCAGCTTCACGCTCTCCCGAATCGATCGAATGGCCGACAACGGCATCTCGACGCTGTACATCCAGACGGCGAAGGCCGAACTGCCCGATCCGGTCCTCGACCGTGACCTGCTGCAGTCCATCATCAACAAGGCCCGCCAGCGGGGCATGCGCGTCGTCGGCTGGTATCTCCCCACGTTCGCCGATCCGGCCGTCGACCAGGCCCATCTCGCGGCGACCGCCGACCTCGGCGTCGATGGGATCGGCGTCGACATCGAGTCGACGGCGACCGAGCTCGGCCTGCGCAACCAACGCCTCATCGACCTGTCGAACTGGCTCCGCGCGACCTACCCGGCCATGCCCCTGAGCGCCATCGTGCTCCCGCCCGTCGTGACCGAGATCCTCAACCTCAACTACTGGCCGCAGTTCCCCTGGAAGCAGATCAGCGCCGCCTACGACGTGTGGATGCCGATGTCGTACTGGACGAACCGCACGGCTGCTTCGGGCTGGCGCGACGGCTACCTGTACACCCGCGAGAACATCGACCGGGTCCGCGCCAACCTCGGCAACCCGACTGCGACGATGCACCCGGTCGGCGGCCTCTCCGACGGCGCCACCGATCACGACATCGACGGCTTCGTCCAGGCGGCCAACGAGAAGGGCGCCATCGGCGGCAGTCTCTACGACGACGCCATCTCCACCGCCGCCCAGTACGGAGGATTGGTGCCCCTCCAGCGCTGATCCTCGCGTCCGCTGGATCCTCTGACGGGAGGAACTCCGGGAGGCCCTCCCTAGCCTGGAGGGATGCGCCGACTCGCTCGAATCCTGAGCATCGGCGGCGGAGCGATCGCAGTTCTGGCGCTGAGCAAGGTCCACGCCCGCTTCATCGCGTTCCCGCACTACGACTTCACCGGATCCTCCCGCTTCGTGTGGGCCGGCGGCTACCTCGTCTTCCTTGCTCTGGCGGCGTACGCCCTCGGCCTCCCCGACCAGCCGCGGAACCGCCGGGACGCTGCGATCGTCGGATTCGCCGCAGCGCTGATCGCCGCGCTCGGCGTCTCCGCCGTCCAGCTGGTCGCCGGCGACAGCCTCCTCCCCCGCTTCGTCGTCTTCGGCACCGTCCTCACGATGATCCCGATCCAGGTGATCGCGAACGCGTTGGCGCGTCGCGGCACGAGCCGGGCCGAGGGGCGGGACCGGGTGCTGCTCGTGGCCGACCACGCTGAGCACGTGCGCCTGCTGGACGACCTCGGCCTGCAGCCCGAACGCGCCGCGTCGCTCGTCGCGTCGCTCACCACCGAGGAAGCATCTGGTCGACCGGGAGGGTCGCCGCTCATCGACGCGCACGCTGCGTCGGGAGCGACGCTGATCGTATTGGACCGTCACGCCCAAACCGACGACCGCGTGATTGCCCAGGCCGCCCAGCTCCACGAGTCCGGGGTCCGCATCCGTACCCTGCAGGGGT
>CALMLJ010000105.1 GCA_937868025.1 uncultured Acidimicrobiaceae bacterium | reverse complement strand
GCACCCACTTCGCCAGCTCCGGCGTGGTGCTCGTCTCGCTCAACTACCGACTCGGCGCATTCGGGTTCCTCGAGCTCGGCCACCTCGACGCCGACCTGTCCGGGTCCGGCAACGCCGGGCTGCTCGACCAGATCGCTGCGCTCGAGTGGGTGCAGTCGAACATCGCCAACTTCGGTGGCGACGCTGCCAACGTCACCGTGTTCGGGCAGTCGGCGGGATCCATGAGCATCTCGTTGCTCATGGCGTCGCCGCGGGCGACCGGGCTGTTCCGCCGGGCCATCACCCAGTCCGGTGCGGCCAACGCCGCTCGCGCCGTCGAATCGGCGCAGGGCGACACCGACGACTTCCTCGCCGCCGGCGGCTGGTCGTCCGCCGCCGACGTCCGGGCGGCACCGACCGCCGACCTCCTCGCTGCCCACGCATCGTTGTCGGGCGCGCGGGTCGCCGACCCCGAGGCCTTCATCCGTCGTGCCGGGACACCGCTCGGGTTCTTGGCGTTCCGCCCCGTGGCCGACGGCGTCGTCGTGCCGTCGGACCCGCTCGCCGCCATCGCCGCCGGCTCTGCCGCCGGCGTGACGCTCCTCGCCGGGTCGACCTCCCAGGAGTGGCGACTCTTCGCCCTCATGACACCGAGCCCGGCGGACGAGGACGCGCTCCGCGATCGGTTCGCGCTGCTCGTCGACGATCCCGATGCCGCGCTCGCCGCCTACCGCGACGAGTATCCCGGCGCGTCGCTCGCCGACCTCGATGGAGCGCTGCTCACCGACATGGTGTTCCGCATCCCGACGGTCCGCCTGGTCGACGCCCAGTCGGCGCACGCTCCGACCTTCCAATACCTCTGGGACTGGAAGAGCGACGCGTTCGGCGGGATGATCGGCGCCGCACACGCGATCGACATCCCCTTCGTCTTCGACCTCCTGGAGGACCACCGGCTGCACGTGTTCGTCGGCGCCGACGCGCCGCGGTCGCTCGCTCGTGCCACGAACGAGGCCTGGATCGCATTCGCCTCGACCGGCGTCCCGGCAGCCGACGGTCTGACCGAGTGGCCGACGATCGGCAGCGGGGCCACCCGCCCGGTCATGGTGTTGGACACCGAGCCGAGCCTGGTCGACGACCCCAACGGCGACACCCGCCGCTTCTGGGACGCCACGGGTTCGGCGATGCCGGCGTCAGCCGACTGAGGGGGCCCGGAGCACCTCGGGCAGCGGCTCGATGTGGAGCAGCGACAGCCGTTTGGTCGCCCGGGTCAGCGCGACGTAGAGCGTCTGGGGCCCGCGGTACTCCTCGTCGAGGATGACCTGGGGATCGATGACGATGCACGCGTCGAGCTCGAGGCCCTTGACCAGGGTCACGGGAGCGACGGTCACCTGGTGATCGAAGCGACCACGATGGGCCTGGCCGTAGTCGACCCCTCCGGCGTCGAGGGCGCCCTCGACGCGGCTCACCCACGACGAGGGGCAGATGACGGCGACGCTTCCCGATCCGATGGCGGCGACCTCGCGCCCGACGGCGGCGCACAGGTCGACGCCGAAGCGATCGCCGGTCGTCCGTTCGATGACGGGCTCGTCGCCTGCCTCGCGGATCGAGCGGGGCGGCCGGAGCCCGGGTGCGGCGAGGGTCAGAATGCGCGAAGCGAGTTCCATCGACGGTGCCGGCACGCGGTAGCCGATGAGCAGCTCGGCGCGGTTGGGTTCACGCCGCATCGGCAGGTGGCGGAGGATCGACTCCCAGCTCGTGTGTCCGCTGGCCGATGTCGCCTGCGCGATGTCGCCGACGATCGTCATCGATCCGTTCAGTGATCGACGGTCGATGACCCGCAGCTCCATCGGGGACATGTCCTGGGCCTCGTCGACGACGATGTGACCGTAGGTGCGGATCGCGTCCTCGTCCTTGTGCTTGGGACGCGGGCCGAGCAGCTCGAGCGCTTCGTCGAGCAGGGGCACGTCGTTGGTGGACCAGACGATGTCCGATGCGACGTCCGCCCGTTCGCGGCGCAGCAACGCCAGTTCGTCGTCGGTGAACCACTTGCGGCCGGCGAGTCGGGTGAGCGCCGGAGAACCGAACAGGTCGTTGAGCAGCTCGGCAGGCGTGAGCTGGGGCCACATGCGCTCCAACGCCTCGCGGGTCTCGGGGAGCTGGCGGATGCGGTCACGCACCACGTGCCAGTCGAGCGGTTCGCGCATCTTCGACGCGACCAACCGGTAGAAGCCCTCGACGAAGAACTTGCGACCGCCGTTGTGGGTGCGGGCCCGCTTGCGCGCCGACGCGATGAGCTCGGCGCTGTCCTCGGGGGTGACGCGAAGTCGTTCGACGCCGAGCGGGATGATCGCCGTCTCGCGGAGCCTCCGCTGGCGGTCACGCACTGCCTTGGCGATGAGATCGCAGATGCGCAGCTCGCCCTTGATCCGGGCGACGTCGGGTGCGTCGACGCCCGACGCCCGGATGTTGGGGACCATGTCGGACAACACGGCGATCTGGACGCCGGCCTCGCCCAGCGACGGCAGCACCTGCTCGATGTAGGAGAGGAACAGCCGGTTGGGCCCGAGCACCAGCACGCCTTGCCCTTCGAGGGGGAAGCGGTGGGTGTAGAGGAGGTAGGCGGCGCGGTGGAGTGCGACGACCGTCTTGCCGGTGCCGGGACCGCCCTGCACCACGAGCACCCCCGGCAGCGGCGCGCGGATGACCTCGTCCTGCTCGCCTTGGATCGTCGCGACGATGTCGCCGAGCTTTCCCGAGCGGGCTTCCTCGAGTGCGGAGATGAGGGCACCCTGGCCGACGACGGCGCCCGATTCGAGCTCGTCGCGGGCCTCGCCGAAGAACTCGTCGTCGATGCCGCGCAGCACCCGACCGGACGTGGCGAAGTGGCGCCGCCGGACCAGGCCCATCGGTTCGCGGCCGGTGGCGCGGTAGAACGGCTCGGCCACGGGGGCGCGCCAGTCGACGATGACCGGCTCCGACGTCGCGTCGGACACGGCGACGCGTCCGATGTAGAAGCGGTCGCCTTCCAGGCGTCGTGCCGACGTCGGGCCGGGTTCGTCGGCTCCGAGCTGGTCGATCCGGCCGAAGCAGAGCGACTGGTCGCCGATCTCGGTCTGGGCGAGCCGCTGGTCGGCCTGCTCGATCATGACGTCGCGTTCGTACCGGGCCTGGAAGGTGCCGCCGGGACCGGTCTGCACCTCGGAGCGCACGGAGCGGGCCTGTTCGCGAGTGCGTTCGAGGCAGGCGTAGGCGTGGTCGATGTACGCCTGCTCTGCTTCCAGTTCGGGATTCGCGGTCATGGCGACACCTCGGCCGTGCTGCGATTCCGACGGGCCCCCGTGCCGGCCGACACAAGGGGGTTCACGATTGTACCGGTAGCGACCGGCGATGGCGACGTGGCTCGCCGAGGGAGAGGTCGGTAGGTTGGCCGCGTGTCCGAACCCGACGTTCCAGCGTCTCCTCCCGACCTGTCCGGCTCACCGTTCCTCGCTGCCTGCCGGAGCCTGCCCCACGAGCGCATCCCCGTGTGGTTCATGCGACAGGCCGGCCGCTCGCTGCCCGAGTACCGCGCCATCCGCGGCGAGGGCTCGATCCTGAACGCGATCGCCCAGCCCGACCTGGCAACCGAGATCACGCTCCAACCGGTGCGCCGCTACGGCACCGATGCCGCGATCCTGTACTCCGACATCGTGACGCCCGTGCACGCCATCGGGTTCGGGGTCGACATCGCCCCGGGCATCGGTCCCGTCGTGGAGCAGCCGTTCCGGTCGGCGGCCGATCTCGATCGCCTCCGGCCGCTCGATCCGGAGGCCGACACCCCCTACGTGATCGAGACCGTGAAGAACCTGGTCGCCGAACTGCCGGTGCCGCTCATCGCGTTCGCCGGTGCACCGTTCACGGTGGCCAGCTACCTGATCGAGGGGAAGCCGTCGCGGACCTACGGCCTCGTGAAGACGCTGATGCTCACCGACGAGCCGCTGTGGTTCCGGCTGATGGACCGACTCGCCGATCTGGCCATCGCCTCGCTCCGCAGCCAGGTCGGGGCCGGCGCGTCGGCAGTCCAGCTCTTCGACTCCTGGGCGGGTGCTCTCTCCCCGTCCCAGTACGAGCGGTACGTCCAGCCGGCGAGCCGCAAGGTGTTCGACGCCGTGCGCGACCTCGACGTGCCACTCATCCACTTCGGTGTGCACACCGGCGAGCTGTTGGGGTTGTTGGCCGACGCTGGAGCGGACATGGTCGGTGTCGACTGGCGGACCCCCCTCGATGTCGCCCGGACCCGGGTACCGGATCGCTGTGCCCTGCAGGGCAACCTCGACCCGACGGTCGTGTTGGCCGGATGGGAGCCGACGCGCTCCGCTGCCGCAGACATCCTCCGCCGTAACGCCGGGCATCCCGGCCACGTGTTCAACCTCGGCCACGGGGTGCTGCCCGAAACCGATCCCGCCGTCCTCGAGCAACTGGTGGCGTGGCTCCACGAACAGCCGGTCGTGCCGACGTGAGCGGCCCCGTCGGTGTGCTCGTCATGGCCTACGGCACACCCTCGTCGGTGTCGGAGATCGAGCCGTACTACACCCACATCCGCCGAGGGCGCCCGCCCGAGCCGCATCAGCTCGCCGACCTGATCGCCCGGTACGAGGCGATCGGCGGCATCTCGCCGCTGGCCGCCCGGACCGAGGCGCAGCGGTCGGCGATCGCCGCGGCGCTCGAGGCCCGCTGGCCCGGCCGCTTCCTCGTGGGACTCGGCCAGAAGCACGCGGCCCCGTTCATCGAGGACGGCGTGGCCGCACTCGTCGACGCCGGAGCGACGTCGATCGTCGGGGTCGTGCTCGCGCCGCACTTCTCGGGCTTCTCGGTCGGTCAGTACCACGCCCGCGGTGCCGCAGCGGCGGCCGAACGCGACGTGCCCTTCGACGGCGTCGACCACTGGTACGACCTTCCCGAGTTCGTCGCCCATCAGGGCGCAGCGCTTCGGGCGACGCTGGCGGAGATGCCGGAACGGACCAAGGTCGTGTTCACGGCGCACTCGCTCCCCGAGCGGGTACTGGTCGGCGATCCGTACCCCGACCAACTGTTCGCGTCGGCCGGGGCGATCGCCGGTGCCGCCGGTCTGGGCCGCTGGGCGGGTTGGGGCGTGGCGTGGCAGAGCGCCGGACGCACCCCCGAGCCGTGGCGCGGACCCGACATCCTCCAGGTGATCGACGATCTGGCCGCCACCGGTCGGGCCGACGGCATCGTGGTCGTGCCGCACGGCTTCACCTCCGACCACCTCGAGGTGCTCTACGACGTCGACATCGAGGCCCGGACCCGCGCCGCCGCGCTGGGTCTGCAGCTCGGCCGCCCGGCGGTCGTCAACGCGGACCAGACCGTGATGGCGGCCCTCGCGGCCCGCGTGGCGGCTACCGCGCGCGACGATGCATCGATCGCCGGTGACGCAGCGACCGGCACCGACCCCGGCGGCGCCCCGCGATGACGCACATCGCTGTCGTCGGTGGTGGCATCTCCGGTCTGGCGGCGGCATGGGAGCTGTCGGCGGACCCGGACGTGCGGGTCACGGTGCACGAGGCCACCGACCGGCTCGGCGGGAAGATCCGCACCTCCCCCTTCGCCGGCCGGGCGGTCGACGAGGGCGCCGACGCGTTCCTCCGGCGGATGCCCGAGGCACTGGCCCTGTGTCGCGAGATCGGGCTCGAGGGCTTGATCGCCCCGGCGCACGGCACGGCGTGCGTGTGGATCGACGGCGAGTTGCGTCCACTGCCGGGAGGGCTCGTGCTCGGGGTCCCCGCACGTTTCGACGAGCTGGCCGAGTCGGGAATCCTCACGCACTGGGGACTCGCCCGGGCCCGAACCGAACCCGACCTCGAGGGCGAGCCCCTCGTGGGCGACACGACGATCGGGGCGTTGATCAGTCGGCGGTACGGCAAGGAGGTCGCGCAGCGACTGGTCGGGCCCCTGCTCGGCGGTATCGCGGCCGGCTCGATCGACACGATGAGCCTCGACGCGGCGGTGCCCCAGCTGGCTGCCGCCGCACACCGGTCGACGTCGCTCACCGTCGCGCTGGCCGAGTCGCTGCAGGGCGCCGCCGGCTCGGCCGAACCGGTCTTCGCCGCCCCGCCGAACGGGATGGGCGAACTCATCGATCTCCTGGCCGTCCGCCTCGAAGAGCGTGGCGTCGAGTTCCGGTTGGGTGCTCCCGTCGACGGACTGCCCGTAGCCGACGGGATCGTGCTGACCACTCCTGCCGACGTGTCGGCCCGCCTCGTCGCGGGCCGGTCGCCCCGGGCCGCCGAGACACTGGCCGGCATCGAGTTCGCATCGGTCGTGTTCACGACACTCGCCTTCCGCCGGTGCGACATCCCCGGCGATCTCGACGCGACCGGGTTCCTCGTCCCCCGCGATGCCGGTCTCACCGTCACCGCGGCGTCGTGGTCGTCGACCAAGTGGGACCGCCTCGCCGGTGACCCGGTCATCCTCAGGGTGTCGATGGGCCACTCCGAGGACCACGAACCGATCGAGCTCGACGACGAGGAGGTGCTCGCCCGGATCGCCGCCGATCTCGGCACCACGATGGGGATCCGGGCAGAGCCCGTGGAGCACCGGATCAGCCGTTACCGCGACGGGTTCCCGCAGTACGCGGTGGGCCACCTCGACCGCATCGCCTCGCTGGAAACGGCCCTGGCAGCCGACGCGCCCGACCTCGCGGTCTGCGGCATGGCGCACCGGGGTGTGGGAATTCCGGCGTGCATCCGCGAAGCGCGCGCCGCCGCCGCCGCGCTCCGGGTACGGCTGGCCGACGCCGGCTGACGATCCGTCCCCGACCGACGTGCGATGCTGACCGCCGTGCACTTCACCCCCTCCCTGCCGACGGGCCGCTGGGCCCGCCGCGGGCTCGCGGTCCTCGCCGGCCTCCTGAGCTGCGCCGCCATGCCCCCGTGGGGGTGGTGGCCGCTGGCCTTCCTCGGCGTCGGCCTGTGGGCGTTGCTGCTCGCCGACCGTACGTGGAAGCAGCGGTTCTGGGTCGGCGTCCTCGTCGGCCAGGGCTGGTACCTCCCGTCGACGCTGTGGATGGTGAAGTTCTCCCCGGTGGGGTGGCCGGTCGGCGTGGCCATCTGGTTCCCGCTCGTCTTCGGGGTCCTGTCGGCGTGCTGCCCGCCGCGCCACGCGGCGCTCGCCCTCCCCGGCGCCATCGTCCTCGGGGAGTGGTTCCGCTGGCACGCACCGTTCGGCGGTGTCCCGCTGTCGATGCTTGCGTACACCCAGGCCCGCGGCCCCCTCCTCCCGGTGGCGCGGGTGGGCGGAACGCTGGCCGTGTCCGGAGCGGTAGCGGTCGTCGGCGCAGCGGTGGCGGCGCTTGTCGGTCGCCCGGCCGGCGAGCCGGGCAGTGCACGCGCTCGACTGGGTGGCGCGATCGCGCTCGTGGCGGTCGTGGCGGTCGCCATCGGCGGGGTGGTCGCGCCCGACGGCCACCGTGTCCGCACCATCGTCGCGGCGACGGTGCAGGGCGGCGGTGAGCAGCAGACCCGCTCCACCGGCAACGAGTCCGGGCTCGTCCTCGACCGCCACATGAACACGGCGGCGACGGTGAAGACACCCGTCGACCTGGTGCTCCTCCCGGAGAACATCGTCAACATCAACGGGGAGTACCGAGGGTCCTACGAGGAGCAACGACTCACGAACGTCGCGACCTCGCTCCACGCGACCGTCGTCGCCGGGGTGGTCGAGGACCGGGGCAGCCGCGAGCACTTCTGGAACTTCGCGGTGGCCATCAGCCCCGACGGTGGGCTCGAGGGCCGATACGACAAGGTTCGCCGGGTTCCCTACGGCGAATATGTCCCGATGCGGTTCCTGCTCGACCCGCTGGCGAAGGACATCCTCCCGCCTCGCGACGACGTGGAGGGCACCGGTCCGGCCGTGCTCGACACGAGCCTCGGTCCGCTCGGGGTCGTGATCTCGTGGGAGACGTTCTTTCCGCGGCGCGTCCGCGAGGCGCTCCACCACGACGCGCAGATCGTGCTCAACCCGACCAATGGGTCGAGCTACTGGCTCACGCAGGTGCAGACGCAGCAGATCGCGTCGTCGACGCTGCGGGCCGTCGAGAGCGGCCGCTGGGTCCTGCAGGCGGCGCCGACCGGGTTCAGCGCGATCATCGATCCCCGGGGCACGGTCGAGCAACGGTCCGGCATGCGTGAGGCCCGGGTCCTGCAACAGCAGGTCGAACTCCGTGACGGCCGGACCCTGGCGATGATCTGGGGCGAAGCACCCGCACTCGGCCTGGCGATGGTCGCCCTCGCCGTCGCGTGGGTGCTCCAACGGCGCTCCGATCGCGAACAAAATGTCACGAAAAGCATTGATCGGGGTATGGCGGTTCGTGATCCTGGGGACTACGTTGCCAGTATTCAGGTCGTCGAGGACGCGAACGCGCAGCCTCACCGAGACGATACTGACCGACCATTGAGGGATGGGGGATGATGATGAGAAGTGTCAAACGTTGGGTCGCGATCGGCCTCACAGCAGCGGTGGCTGCCGTCGGCCTGGAGGTCGCGACACCAGTGGTCGCCGGTGCCACGCAGGTCGATCTGGTCTGCCAGGGCATCACCGGTGACAACGCTTCGTCGCTGGGCGATTCGAAGGCCACACTCGGCCTCCTGTCGACCCTCAGCCCCGGTGGTGGTTCCGGTCTGACCTTCTCGGTCGACATCACCACCAACGCCCCGGCCAAGGCGACCCCCGGTTCCGGCGCGTTCAAGGCCGACTTCGACCTGACGATCACGCTCCCGGACTCGGTCGTCAAGCCGGCGAAGGACCTGCTGAAGCTCAGCTCGGTGAAGGTCAAGAACGCCACGTTCGCCATCGCGGCCTCCGGCGCCGCCGACGCCGACCTGTCGACGTCGCTCCCCGAGCTCAGCGTCGATCTCAACCAGAACCCGGTGACGATCAAGCAGCGCATCAGCGGCAGCGTCGAGCCCAAGCGGTCGGGCGCGATCATCTACAAGCCCAGCAGCAACACCAAGATGACGATCGAGATCAACGCCGAGGTGGCGGGCGTCAAGATCAACTCCCTCACGGTGACCTGCGGCGGCTCCAAGGAGTTCGCCACGACGGCCGTCCAGATCCCCGGCTCGCCGAACGTGACCCAGCCGCTCTACCAGGTGGCCTACACCGCCACCGTGGTCGGCCGCCCGCTCATCGGCAAGGACGTGACGCCCGACAACGGCAACCCCATCACGTCCGATTCGCTCGCCCTCACGAGCCAGGCGCCCAACGGCGGCTACTCCGCTGTCGGTGGCGGCGCAGCCTTCTTCCTCGCTCCCCGCGAGCCCGGTCTCTACAACGCCCAGTACTCGGTGTGCGCGGCGTCCAAGACCGTGCCCGAGGTGCCCGGCGTGAACACGGTCCAGTCACTGAGCATCCCGCCGACGGTGACCGACACGTTCATCAACCCGCACCCGATCGCGATGTCGCTCCAGTTCAAGGGTGCGAAGACCGCTCCGATCTCGCTGGCATCGTTCCTCGGCACGCCGTCGCCGACCAACGCCAACCTGTTGGGCTTCGTCGACCAGTTCCTCGCCAAGTACACCCCGCCCGCCGCTGGCACGATCCAGGCCGCGCTCGAGTCGCTGCCGACGATCGGCAAGGGCAACGTGCAGGTGACCGGCAGCGGCCCGTGGACGATCACCCTGGTCGGCGCCCTCGGCAAGAGCGAGCAGCCCAAGGTCGAGGTCGTCGACTTCCTCAGCTGGCTGCCCGCCGACGGCCTCCAGCAGGTCATCGGTGCGCTCAAGCCGGCCGAGCCGGCTCCGGGTACGCCCACCACGACGGCACCGCCGGTCGAGACCATCGCCTCGCTCGACGCGAAGCTCGCATCGGGCCAGATCACCCTCCAGCAGTGGCTCGACGGTCGCCTCGGCCTCTTGAAGAACGACATCATCGCCGGCGCCACCAGCCCGGCGACGATCACGGCGCTCACGGCGCTGTTCCCCAAGAGCCCCGAGGTCGTCATCACCACCGACGGCAAGGCCACCGTCCCGCAGACCGAGACCGGTCCGCTCTGCACGGCCTTCACCATCGGCTACTTCGTGATCCCGAACCCGTTCGACACCCAGGTGCTCGGCGCCACCCAGACCCGCACCGTGACCAAGTGCTCGTACGTCCGGGTGAAGTCGAAGGGCAAGTACATCAAGAAGAAGGTGTGCAAGAAGGTCGCCGTGAAGGCCACCACCACCGCCAAGAAGAAGTGATCGGGGCGGTCTCGAACCGCACCGCATCGAACGAAGGGGACGGCTCCGGTCGTCCCCTTCGTCGCGTCCAGAGGGCCGTTCGGCCCATCGTGACCGCACCGAGGTAGGCCATTCGGCCCCTCCGACGTGGATTGGGTCGAAAGGCATCGACAGCCCTGGGACCGGTCGGTACAACGACCGACATGCAGCTTCCCCAGACTCGTCGCATCGCCATCGCACTGGCCGCCGTCGTTGCCGCCGGCACCCTCGGATGGGGTGGTACCTCCACCACCGCCGGTGCCGCGACCGCCAACTTCACGTGCAAGGGGATCGAGGGCGACCAGGCCGGCGAGGTCAGCGGCGCCAAGAAGTCGTCCAAGGAGCTCCTCGGCCTCCTCGCCACGCTCGGGGGCAGCGCCGAACTCGCGCTCCCCGTCGACGTCTCGGTGACGGCGCCGTCATCGGTGAAGACCGGCAGCGGCGCCTACGACGTGGGCTTCGCGTACAAGATCTCGCTGCCGGACTCGCTCGTGAAGAGTGCGAAGGATCTCCTGAAGGTCACGACGCTGAAGGTGGAGAACGCCTCGTTCGGCATCGATCTCAGTGGTGCCGCCACTGGCACCGTGACCGGCACGACGTCGAGCATCGACGTCACCCTCGGCGCCTCGCCGGTGACGGTGCAGCAGGCGATCACCGGCAAGGTCACCCCCACCTCGTCGGGCCTCGTCTACTACCGGCCGGGGGCGACGAAGTTGTCCGTCGTCGTGAACGGCGAGGTCTCCGGGGTGGCCAAGATCGGCACGATCACGGTCGCGTGCACGGCCACCGGACTCCTCGGGTCGACCGCGGTCCGACCCCCGGGCTCGCCGGTCATCACCCCCAACCCGATCGTGGTCCCGGCTGCGGCCGGTTCGAACACGTCGGTGGATCTCGACAACGGCGGCCGCGTCACTCCCGACGAGGGCAACCCCATCACCTGGACCTCCCTCAAGTTGGTCGGCACGGCCACCGGGGGCACGGCGTCGCTCACCGACCGGGTGCTGAACTTCACGGCGCCCACGGCGAACGGCAACTACGACGTCACGTTCGAGGTGTGCGGTGCACCCCGCACGGTCAAGGGTTCCCCCGGGGTCAACGAGGTGCAGACGTTCACGTTCGCCGACCTCGCGTACTCCCGCGACTTCCCGAACGTCCACCCGCTGTTCTTCACGCTGAAGTTCGGGGGCCAGGAGACGGCACCGATCGTCACGAGCTTCGTGGACGTGGACTTCTTCGGGAACGTCACGACCTTCCCGTTCGTGCCCGGCGACGACGCGTCCCGCGCGCTCAACATCCTCGGTGGCCGGTTCGCTCCGCCGTCAGCGGCGACGATCCAGGCCGCGCTCGAGGCGTTGCCGAACATCGAACCCGGCGACGTCACCGTCTCGGGCGGGCCGGCGTCGGCCACCGATCTGTCGGCCCCCTACATCCTGACGTTCGGCAAGGCGCTCGGAACCGCCGACGTCGGCCAGGTGTCGGTCGGCCAGTGGAACACCTGGCTCCCGAGCGAGGGGCTCGACGTCGTGCTCGCCGCGGCCGGGGGCATCAGTGCCGGCGGCGGGTCCGTGCCGCCGACGGTGGAGGAATCGTTCAATCAGCTCGTGGCCCAGACCATCACGGCCGATCAGTTCTGGACCCAGTTCTGGGCCCGGGTGCAGTACGACGTGATCCAGGGCATCGACATCCAGGGCATCCTCGACTTCATCACCGGCTTGTTCCCGAAGCAGCCCGTCACCGGCACGTCGACCACCGGCGAGTCGCCGATCGCCGACTCGTCGACCGGCCCGCTGTGCTCCCAGGGTGTGGTGCAGTTCGTCGTCACCGGCGGCGGATCGGCGCCCGTCGTGGCCGGTACCAACGTGACGGCCGGTACCCAGGCTCGGGGGGCAACGCGCGTGGCATCGACGCCGACCTTCGCCGGCTGAGCCGCCCTCAGCCCTCGCCCGGCCCCGAGGCGTCGAACGACATGTGGTGTGATTACTCGACATGAGGGAACGGGTGCGTTAGAACGATGGGTCTGGGTTACCGGCTGCGGGGGATCGCCGCGCGGACCGCCAGTTGTTCCTGGGAGGGGATTTCGTGAAGAAGCACACATTGCGCC
>CALMLJ010000104.1 GCA_937868025.1 uncultured Acidimicrobiaceae bacterium | reverse complement strand
GACTCGCTGGTGGTGCTCGGCGGCGGCTACGTAGCGCTGGAGCAGGCCCAGCTGTTCGCCCGGCTCGGCTCGAAGGTGACGATATTGGTGCGGTCCCGGCTGGCGTCGAAGGAGGAGCCCGAGGTCTCGAAAGCGCTGCAGGAGGTCTTCGCTGACGAGGGTATCCGAGTGGTCCGCCGCGCCGTCCCCACCCGCGTCACCCGGGACGCCGCGACCGGGCAGGTCGTTGTCACCGCCGACGTCTCCGGCGGCGTGCAGGAGTTCCGCGCCGACCAGATCCTGGTCGCGCTCGGCCGGCGGCCGGTCACGGACAGCTTGAACCTGGCGGCTGTGGGGGTGAAGACCGGCGATGCCGGCGAGATCGTGGTCACCGACCAACTGCAGTCCTCCAACCCCCGGGTCTGGGCCGCTGGCGACGTCACCGGGCACCCCGAGTTCGTCTACGTAGCGGCCCGTCACGGCAGACTGGTCGCAGACAACGCGTTTGCCGGCGCCGACCGGTCGGTCGATTACACCCGTCTGCCGCGGGTGACGTTCACGAGTCCCGCGATCGGGGCGGTCGGGATGACCGAGCAGGAGGTCATCGCGGCCGGGATCCGCTGCGACTGCCGGGTCCTACCGTTGGCACACGTGCCGCGGGCGCTGGTCAATCGGGACACCCGCGGGTTCATCAAGATGGTCGCCAACGCCGACACCGACGAGATCCTCGGCATCACCGCAGTGGCCAGGGACGCCGGCGAACTCGCCGCCGCGGGCGTGTACATCCTCGGCAAGACCGTCGCGGAGGTCGCCGCCGCGTGGGCGCCCTACCTGACGATGGCCGAGGGAATCCGGATCGTTGCCAAGGCCTTCACCACCGACATCTCGAAGCTGTCGTGCTGCGCCTGAGCGCCGGATCCACCAACAAGAAAAGGAAGCCCGACGAGATGTCGAACCTCACCGACCTGACCGACCGGCTCGCCGACAGGGACAAGTCCGGCCTCGACCCCTGCCCTGCCGGTCCGGCTGCTGCGGCTGCTCACCGACGGAAACCCCCGTCACCCTCGAGCAGCTCGCCGACTCCTCGCGCCGCACCGTCGCCGACACACGCCGCGGCCTGACCGCCGGCCCGACACCGAGTACGACGACAACGGCCTCATCATCGGCCAGGGCCTCACCCCTGCGCCCCACCACCCACCGGTTCACGGTCGCGGGCGAAGCGCTCTACACCTGGTGCGCCCTGGACACCCTGATCTTCCCCACCCTCCTCGATCGCGCCGCGCGCGTCGAGTCGGTCTCCCCGGCCAGCGGCGAGACGACCCGCGTCACCGTCGATCCCACCGTAGGGGTGAGCAACGTCGAGCCGGCTACCGCGGTGGTGTCCCTGGTCACGCCCGAGCCGCTCAGCGAGATCCGTTCGTCCTTCTGTAACCAGGTGCAGTACTTCACCTCCCCCGCCGACGCGGCTGGACGGCTCGACCAACATCCCGGGGCCGAGGTCGCATCGGTCGCCGAGGCGCACCGCATCGGCGCGACCCTCACCACCAGCTTCCTGGATCGACTTCGACACGGACCCGCTGCCGGCGGCGAATGCCAATCGTTCGAGAGGCAGCCAGTCGCGCTCCCGATCGTGCTCGTGCCGGTATGCGGTCGGAATGCTGGTCTCAAGCCATTCGTCCGTCATCGGATGCTCCGAGCGAGGTCATGACGCTGAGACCCGCCGTCGACTGCAGGGCCGAGATGGCGGCGGATCCAGTCGCTCTCACTGCGGACGACCGAGTTGAGGTCGCCCGCCGCCGGCATGGACAGGACCCGGAATGCACAGCCGGCCTTCGCCAGCGCTGCCGTCATGGTCTCGGTTGCCACCTCGCCAGCTCGATCGCCATCGAAGGCGACCACCACCGTCCGCCCCGCTGCTCCGTCGACGATTCGAGCTGCAACCCGCTCGTCGACGTAGGTGGCACCCAACACAGCGACGGCCGACAGGCCAGTCCCAGCCGCGGTGAGCGCGTCGATGGCCCCCTCGCACACGAGCAGGTGTGCGCCATCCCGAGATCGGGCGGGCGCGTACCAGCCGAGACGAGGGTTGGCGGCGAGGCGGCTTGCCGGGTTGTCGTACTTCGGGCGGTCGTCCGCTTGCTCGAGGTGACGAGCTTGGACGTAGGCCACTTGTCCGCTCAGGTCGAGCGTCGGAAGGACCGCTGCCAGCCCTCCCCTCGGCAGCCCGACCGCTCGTCGAAGCACGGCCGGGCCAGGGTCCGCTCCGACGTGGTTCTTCTCCAGCACATCTGGGGCGAGTCCACGTTCGTGAACCAGGTAGTCGAGGATCGGCCGGCCGGTAGGCCGCCACAGAAGTCGCTCGCAGGCGCTCACGTACTCCAGGAGACCCGGGCTGATGGGAACCTCCTGAGACTGTCGAGGCGAAGGAGCGGAGTTGAAGGAACGATCCCGCTCATCGTCCCTCGGAATCCCCGCCCGACGCTCCAGCTCCGCCATGGCCTCAGCCACCGTTCCTCCGTGGGCGATGAGGAGCGCGTCGATGGCGGTGCCGCCGTGACCACCGGACCAGCATCGCCACCGCTGGATACCGCGGCGGTCGGTGAACATGCTGATTGACGGGTGCTGGTCGTCGTGGCCGGGATCGATGCATCGCCATCGGGCGTTCTGGCCCAGTCGAGTCGGTGGGCTTGGCGAGAGCTCGTCGAGCAGCCCTGCCAGATCGGTCCGCCGGAGGAGATCGTCGCGGTCCACCATGGTCGACGCTCATGCGGTCATGGCCGCGTCGGTGTCAACGAGGCAGCGTTCGTGGTGGCCAATCACGTGCTGGACGACGGTTGCTCGGTTCGCAACTCGCCAGAGGGCTCGGCCCTTGACCAGTCGGGTGATGAGCGTTGTCTCGACGTCGGTGAGGTGCAGTAGATCGCGGGCGTCGGTGACCTGGTCGGGAGCCTGGCGGAACACGACTCTGGTCTGGACGTCGGCGAGGAGTCCGGCCGCGACCTTCGCGGCAGCCGTGCCGTCGTCCGACTGGGCGCGCAAGTCGGAGAGCCGGTGGCAGATGAGCAGGTTCCAGATGCCGTAGAGTCGGCAGAGCTTGAGCCTGGCCTGGAGGTGCTTGGCCGCTCGTTCCGTGGCGAGCATCGCCCAGACCTCGTCGTCGACGAGGATGCCGCGACGGCCCTGACGGTGAAGGTCGCCCATCACTGTCTGGAGCCATGCCGTGGCTGCCATCTGGACCAGCGGGAGCGCCTCGGTGTTGCCGAACACGGCGGAGAGGTCGAGCACGATTCCCGGGCCGGTCTCCCAGTCGACGACGACCGTGGTCGGTCCGTCGAACATCCCGCGCAGGGTTCGTTCGAGGAGCTTGCCGAGTCCAAGCCGAAGATGGGTACGCGCCGCTCCGAGATCGTCGGCCCCCACGAAGGCGAGGTCGCGCCGGCTGGTAAGCGACTCGGGCAGATCGCCGAGCAGCCGAGCGAGATCCATCAGCGTTGCGTTGGGCATGAAGTCGCCGAGATGCTCGACGGCCAGCGTGAGCAGCGTCTCCTCGACGGCAGTGAGATCACGGCGGAGCACCACGCTGAGCAGCCCGACCATGAGGGACTGGCGATTTAGGAGCGACAGAGCCGGGTCGCCGGGTCCGACGTCGAGCGGGTTCACGCGATCGCTGCCACCAGGCGCGAGCCGGACGACCGCGAGGCCGAGTCCATCGCCAATTCGGCCGTATTCGCCCTTCGGGTCGGAGATCGCGATGAAGCGGCGTCGGCCGTAGTAGCCCGCCTGACGCCAGAGAATGGTCTTGGCGGTGGCCGACTTGCCGAACCCGGGTTCCCCCACGATGAGCATGTTGGAATTGGTGAGGGTGGCTCCGCCCAGGTCGCGTCCGTAGAGCTCGAACGGGTCGAAGAACCAGCCCGACCCACCAGCGGTGACGTTGACCCCGAGGAACGGCCCTTGCTCGCCAGCATTGCGGCTCCCGTGGAATGGGTAGACGGATGCAAGGTTGGCCGTCGTGCCGCGGTGCCGGCCGACTCGCAGACCGACACCAGCGAAGGCAGCGAGCGACGACGTCGGCACCACCTGGTCAGGTCGCCGCGTCATTGTCCGACTCTCCGGGCGACGGTCCGACCGAGCGGAAGTGATGAGACCCATCCGGATGTCTGACGGGCGTACAGCGGATGGAGCTCGATTCCCGCTTGTGCGGCGGTCTGTTCGACGATGCCGCCGAGGTCGTCGAGTTCTTCCACGGAGTCAGCCGTGACGGTGAGCAGTCCCACGTAGGCCAACTCGCTGTAGCCGTCGTTGAGTTCGCTCTCCCGAAGCGTCACCTCGCGGGCGGCCTTGCGGTCGGCTGCTCTGATTCGAAAGCCTCTGCGAGCACGGTCCTCGGCATTTGTCTCCCGGGTGACCGTCTCCTTGTCGATGTCCCGGTCCGAACGTGACGGCGCGAAGGGTTCGAACACCACGGTCACGGTTCTGGTGGCCGGGATCCCGAACAACAGTTGATCGAGCCAGCCCGCTGGCACCTCTCGGCGAGGCCAACGGGCGAACCACCACGTGCGGTGGACGGAGCCGTCCACTCGGACATGGTCCCAGTGCTCCTCGACTGCCATCGGCCCGAAGTCCGCCGATGCCTTCCTTGCGGCGGCAGCGAGGGACCGGCCGAGCGTCGGCAGCAGTC
>CALMLJ010000103.1 GCA_937868025.1 uncultured Acidimicrobiaceae bacterium | reverse complement strand
GGCATCGCCGAGGTTGCGTTCGAATGGGACGAGAACGGCGACCTCGTGATCTACGAGGACGACGAAGAGGAGGTCGAGGGCATCCTCGACGCCATGCCCGACCCCGACGATCCCGACGCCGTGGACACCGACGGTGTCGACGTCCAGGACGTGTTGTCGAAGCTGTGGGGCGCCGTCGGCACGCTGGCGAAACGCCCGACCGACTCCGATGCGGTGCTGGAGGCCATCGACGCCGCCAATCAGATCGAGCACATCGGCCTGCCGTTCGGGTTCGAGTCGGCCATCTGGCGTGACATCGTCGGCAAGACCCTTGCCCTCCGCGCCGCGCTCGACAGCGACAACGAGGACGATCAGCTGTCCGACGACGAGCTGCAGGACGGCTGCGCGGATCTGCACCGCCAGCTCCGCGCCTACATCTGAACCGACACCTCGGCCGGTTGTGCTCCGCCGAGGTGGAAATCCGGGAAGAAGTACCTAGCCTTACCTCGACACATCTGCCACCGTCTCATCCAGGTTGGCCTGTGTTGAAAGGCGTTCATCCATGGTGTCATCGGCTGTCGGACTCCACGCGACACGGCGTGGGCGTCACCGCGCCCTCGGTGCGGGCGTCGCGCTCGGCGTCGTCACGTTGGTCGGCGGATCCGCGCTCGTCAGTGCAGCGCCGACGGCCACGGTGCCCGGTGCCATCACGTCCGTCGACATCGCGGCCACGACGTCGGGACCCTTCGAAAAGGTCCGGATCGACCTTCGGTTCGCCGTGCCCGACCAGGCCGTCGCTGGCGACGAGTTCCACCTGGCGTTACCAGCCCAGCTCATGGCCGCCGGTCCGGGGTTCGAGGTCAAGGACGCTGCCGGTCAACCGATCGCCGTCGCCAGCACGGTCGGCAACGTCGTCACGTTCACGACGACCGCGTACGTCGACCAACACGACGCCGTCGTTGGCTCGGCGTTCCTCGAGGCCGGCTGGGACCGGCGCAAGGTCACCGCCGGGGACACCGTCGAGCTGGTGTTCGACGCCGATGGGTCGACATTCCGTGACTCGGTCACGCTGTCTGGCGGGCTTCCCGACCGCTCCCGTCCCGACGCATGGCTCGGCTGGGCCGACGAACGCGCCGAGGATTCCAAGGGCCCGACCAATGCGCTCCGCTGGGTCGTGGCGTCGCCCCAGACCCTGGCGGGCAGCTCGGGGACCGTCTCCGTCGTGGTCACACCCGGTGCCGGGTCCAGCCTCGCCTGCGACCGGGTCACGGTCGCCGAGTCGACCAAACTCGACGAGTTCCACGAGTTCGTCGGCCAGACGTCGGTGCCGGCGGCTCGCCGCACCATCACCTGCGGGGCCGGACAGATCGCCGTGGACGTGACCGGCGTCGCGGCGTCCACCTGGGTGCTCGTGGTGGGACGCGCGACCGTCACCGACCCGGCGCTCGGCGAGTACACGAACTCGGCCACGGTCACTGCGAACGGGGCAACCGCGACCGCTCGCGGCCTCGCGAAGCACAGCCCGGCGGGCGGCAACGGCGGTGGGGCGGCCCGGCCGGCGACCGCCGGGGGATCGACCAAGCAACCTCCCACCGCCGGTGGCAGCGGGTCGGCACGGATCGATTCGGACCCCACCGAATCCGGCTCGGGGTCGGCGGCCCTGTCGGCCGGAGATGGCCTCGACACGGGCGGGGTGGACGCGGCGCAGGCAGGCGCGGGAAGTGGCGTCGGTTCGGCCATCGGGTCCGGCGAGACCGGCGAGCCGGCGTCGATCGGGACGTCCAACACCGGCGTCGATGCCGACCGGTCGAACGGCTTCCAGGGGCGGGCGCTGGTGTTCCTGGCCGTCGTGGCCATCGGCATCGGGTTCGTCTGGCGCCGGCGTCGTCATTGACGATCTCGTCGGGCGTGTCGACCGCCACACCGGCAGGGGCCTTGGGACCGCAGCGCCGGGCGCAGTAGCCTCCCCACATGACGCTGGCGATCTTCGAGGCGTATTACTCCCGCCCGATCGCCCCGACCCGCCGGGTGGCGCTCGGCAAGATGATGCTCCCGGTCGACCCTGCGCCGGGCTTCGGCGGTGTGCTGTTGGGCGGCATCATGGCGCGGTTCGTCCGCGAGCTCGACGCCGATCTCGACGAGGAACTCGACGCGCTCGTCGACGATCTCGAGGTCGGCCGCCACATCGGCCAACCCCGGCTCCGCCACCGGCTGCAGGTCGACCGGGTCGGGCTGGCCCGATGCCGTCATCGACTCGAGGCCGACGGCGAGCAGTTCCGGTTCGAGTTCGAATCGAACATCGGCACGCCGACCCAACACGTGCTCTGCGCCGCCTATGCCGCCTCCCAGGTGGTGACCGAGGAGCGGGCCTCGCTGTTCACCGCGATCCGCAAGGGCCTCGATTGGGTCGGCCCGATCGACGACGCGCTCGTGCGCTACTTGTCCGACCGCCGGACCCTCGGAGCGTCCGCCGGATCCGATCCCAAGGGCTGGGCGCTCGAACGCCTGGGCATCGCCGGGTCGCTCAGTGGCGAGGCGCTCCACGCGGAAGTGTCGCGGAGCTTCCGTGAACTCCTCATCCAGGCCCACCCCGACCACGGCGGTTCGGTCGAACTCGCGGCGGACCGCATCGCCGAACTCCGCGAAGCCCGACGGATCCTGATCCCGTGACCGCTCGGCGAGCACCGGCCGTCGCCGGGGTGATCCTCACTCACGGCGCCGGCTCCGACAAGGACCACACGATGCTCCTCGCCATCGAGGAGCGCCTCGCGCCCCTCCCGGTGGTCCGGATGAACTTCCCCTACCGCGACAAGCCCGGAAAGCGACCGCCGGACCGAGCTCCCGTCCTCCTCGCGGCGCTGCACGCCGAGTTGGACGCGTTGTGCGAACGTCTCGGCGTGTCCAGCGATCGCATCGTGTTGGGCGGCCGCTCGATGGGCGGTCGGATGTGCACGATGGTCGCGGCCGAGCCGACCCCGCTCGCCGGTGTGATCCCGATCTCGTACCCGCTTCACCCGCCCGGCAAGCCCGAGAAGTTGCGGGTCGAGCACCTCCCCGACATCGTCGCTCCCTGCCTGTTCATCTCCGGCGAGAAGGACCCCTTCGGAAGCCCCGACGAGCTGCGTGCCGCCACGGCCACGATCCCCGGGCCGGTGGAGCACCACTGGGTGCCCGGCGGGCACGACTTCAAGAA
>CALMLJ010000102.1 GCA_937868025.1 uncultured Acidimicrobiaceae bacterium | reverse complement strand
TGCCACTTCCACAACACCCGCAACACGGGCCTCGCCAACGCCGCGGCCGCGCTCGACGCCGGCGTGCGCGTGTTCGACAGCTCGCTCGGTGGCATCGGCGGCTGTCCGTTCGCCCCGAACGCGACGGGCAACGTCCCCACCGAGGATCTGCTGTACATGTTCCACCGCATGGGCTTCGACAGCGGCGTCGATCTCGACGCGCTCGCCGCCAACGTGCCGTGGATCGAGGACGTGCTCGGCCACTCCGTTCCCGGCTACCTGTCGAAGGCCGGCAACTTCCCCGGGGCCCTCCGGGCGTCCTAGCCGCCGGCCCCGTTCTCGCACGACCGCCACAGCGCGTCCGCCGGTCCGTCCTCGACGAGCGAGGCGAACCCGCTGGCGAACTGCGGGTCGGTCACGCTCCACACCCGGCCGGGGTCGAGGTCGATGTCGGTGGGGGACCCGTTCCAGCAGGTGGTCGAGTGGAACCAGGCCCCCTCGAAGTGGACCACGCCGGCGAGGCTCCATAACACGACCGTTCCGGCAGCGAGCGCGCCGCGCCCCTGCAGCAGGCGGAGTGACCCGACCACGGCGATCGGGAGTACGAAGGGCAGCGACTCGATGAGGAACCGGGCACCGTAGGAGTGGCCGGCCCACCAATGGTTGGCGAACCCGGACACGGCCAGTGCGTATCCGAGGGGAACGAGCGGGCCGACCAACACAAGACGCCGGGTGACCCGGCTCCACGAGCGCTGATCAGGGTGGGTCAGGACCGCTCCGATCGTGACGATCTGGGGCAGGGTGAACAGCAGTCCCCGCGACGGGCTGACGAGGTTCGCCAGGAACGCCTCGATGAACTCGCGGTGCCAGCCGATCCGTCCGGCCGCGTAGTACTTCGGTACGGCCACACCGACGAGGGCGAGGTTGGCCAGGACGCCGGCAGTGAACGCTCCTGCCGCGCCGGCGGCGTAGGTGAGGGCCGACCGTTGCCCCATCACGAGCGCGATCAGGCCAATCGCCACGACGGCGACCGCATTGGTGGGGCGCGCCCAGTAGGCGGCACCGGCCAGGGCTCCGACGCCGACGAGTCGGCCGTCGATGCGACGGAGGGTTGGGCTCCGCTCCACACGGAGGAGGACGAGGAGCGCGCCGGCGAGGAACACGAGCGACGGCCCGTGCTGCCAGAGGCCCCGGGAGACGGTCGACCAGAGCGGTGTCGTGAGCCCGACGGCGAGCGCCAGGGCGAGGAGCGGCGGACGTCGCCCGGTGGTTGCGGCGACGCGGGTCGTACGGTCGATAAGGGCCTCGCTGACGAGGGCGATCAGGAGCGTCGCCCCGGCGGCGAGCAGGCTGCCGCCGATCAGCTGGATCGGCCAGGTCCGGTCGGTGCGGATGAGTTCGTCGGTGTCGGGGGTGCCGGCCACGGCCGAGATGGCGTCGACGCCGAGCGTGACGGGGACCGCTGTGGCGGCCGTGACCCATGGGAAGTAGTCGACGAACCGGTCGCCCTCTCGGGTGAGGCCGTAGTGGGACAGCACTGCGGGCACGTTCAGATACTCCGTCAGGTCGAGATCGCCGTCGTGGACGAGGCTCCTCGCCGTGGGAACGACGAGGAACGGGTCGCCGTGCGGAATGACGTTGGGCGAGACGCAGAAGACCACGAACACCACCAGGAACGTCGCGGTCCGGCTTCGGAGGACGCGCCGGACACGACCGGTCTCCGACGACTCGGGCACCGCATCAACATAACGGTCATCGCCCCGTCGGCCCGGGGACCTGCACGATCCGGTTCCCGGCTACCTGTCGAAGGCGGCAACTTCCCGGCGGGCCTCAGGCCAGTGAGCTGATCAACTCCCACGCCGCTTCGACGTGGTGGCGTTCGGTGAGGTGGGAGCCGACGCAGAACCGCAGCGCCGACCGTCCGTCGAGCACGGTCGGGGTGACCTGCGCTCGTCCACTCGCGTTGACCGCCTCCACGAGCGCCTTCGTGGCGTCGTCGCCGTCGCGGTGGGCGAGGCAGACGAGGTTCATCGACCGGGGAGCGATCACCTCGAAGCGCTCGTCGGCGCGCACCCACGACTCGAACTCGGTGGCCAGTTCGATGTGGCGGCGGATCATGTCGGCGATCTGCTCGGCTCCGTCGAGGCGAAGGACGAACCACACCTTGAGCGAGCGGAACCGCCGACCGAGCGGCACCTGCCAGTCGCGGTAGTCGATGACCGCGCCGGCCTCTGCCTGCGCCGTGCGGAGGTACTCGGGGAGGATCGAGAGCGCCCCGAGCAGGGGAGCGCGGTCGCGCACCCAGAAGAACGAGCAGTCGAAGCCGACCCCCATCCACTTGTGGCCGTTGGTCGTGTAGCTGTCCGCGAGGTCGAGCCCCTCGTTGACCCAACGCAGCTCGGGGCACAGCGCCGCGACTCCACACATGGCACCGTCGACGTGCAGCCAGGCGCCGGCGGCGGTGCAGACCGGCGCGAGATCGGGAACCGGATCGAACGCCTCGGAGGAGGTCGATCCGGCGTTGGCGCAGACGAAGAACGGCGTGAGCCCGTCGGCGACGTCGGTGGCGATCGCGGCCGCCAGTGCGTCGGGGACCATCGCGAACGCGTCGTCGTGGGGCACCACGCGGATCTGGTCGATGCCGACCCCGGCAACGCGAAGGCCCTTCTCGATCGACGAGTGAGCCTGCGCCGTGCAGTAGGCGACGAGCCGGTCGGCGGCGACACCGGCGCGCTGGCGGGCGGCCAGGATGGCGCAGAGGGTCGCGCTGGATGCGCTGTCCTGGATCACTCCGTTGCCGCGGAAGTGGTCGGGCAGGTCGAGGAGGTCGACCATCCAGTCGAGCATCAGGGTCTCGAGTTCGGTCACCGCCGGGCTCGTCGCCCAGCTGAAGCCGTTGACGCCGAGGCCCGAGCTGACGAGGTCGCCGAGGAT
>CALMLJ010000101.1 GCA_937868025.1 uncultured Acidimicrobiaceae bacterium | reverse complement strand
CGCATGAGCCCGAGGTTGCCCTCCTGGATGAGGTCCAAGATGGCGAGCCCACGGCCGAGATAGCGCTTGGCGATCGACACGACGAGGCGGAGGTTGGCCTGCGTCAGCTCCTGCTTGGCGCGCTCGCCGTCACGAACGGTGCGCTGGATCTTGCGCCGTTCGGCGAGATCCATCTCCTCGCCCGACGCCGCGAGATCCGCGAGCTGGCCCTCGGCGATGACCCCGGCCTCGATGCGCTTGGCCAGTGCGACTTCCTCAGGACCGGTGAGCAGCGACACCTGGCCGATCTCACGCAGGTACATACGCACCGGGTCGGAGCTGCCACCGCTGCCGACCGCGAGGCTCGGCATGATCACCTTGCCCGACGCACGCCGGCCGGCACGCAACGACGTGTCTTCCTCGGCCTCGGCCTCAGCGGGGGCCTCGACCACTGCGCTCACGTGCGACGGTTCGGCCTCGGCCGGAGCCGACGGAACCTCATCACCCAAGATGGACTCGAGTGCATCGTCGTGCAGCTCCACGGTGTCGTCGATACGGACGCCGTGCGGCTCGAAGTAGGCACGAAGCTCCTCGACGACGTCGACGCTGATCTCGACCTTCAGGACCGAAAGGGCATCGTCGAGCTGGAGGACACCGGCCGCCTTGCCGCGTTCGAGCAGATCGCTGAGGTCACGCTCGGGAACGCTCTCGAAGAGCACCACACCCGGTCCTTTCCAGGGATGAACCGCCATCTCGGGCAACACATCGGTATCGATCATCGTGAGAACTCCGTGGGGTTCTCTTCGAGCCAGGCTAGCAACTCAGGTGCGAATTCCATGGAGGAATGATCGTCACGGAGCTCGGACAACCTGAGAGTTAGCCAGCTGATCACCTCCGCGTAGGCCAACGGATCCTCGGCACGCCGCGAATCGGCCTCTGCCGCCGACAGGGCCCGAGACGCCGCCGCCCGCAGCACGCCTTGCGCGACGTCGAGCGGATCGCTCGGGGTCTCCTCCATCGACAGCTGCGACAGGAACGACGCCAGGCCCGGCGACGCACCCGCCACCGCCTCCCCCACCGAATCGGCCGCGGCGAGCGCCTCGTAGGCGATCCGCGTGCGCCGATCGGCGAACAACACCGGCCGCAACCAGCCCTCGATCTCCGCCCGCCGATGGATCATCAGGCGGAGCGCCTCGACCTCGGAACTGTCGCCGATCGGCTCGGATCGTCGGGGCACCGGCGGCCCACCGAGATCGTCGTCGTCGTACTGGTAGCTCGCATGCTCGTCGCCGATCGGCGGAGCATCGTCGTCGCCACCGCCACCGCCACCGAAGCCCGGGCCCGGATCGTCGTCGACGTCGCGACGGCGTCGCTGCTGCTGGCGGTCGTCGGCCTGTGGCTTCGGGCGCGGCGCCCGCGCCAACTGCTCGCGCAACTGTTGGGGATCGACGCGACACACGTCGGCGATCTCCATGACGTACTGGTCGCGCATGAAGGTCGACGGGTGCTCGCGCACCACCTCGATCGCCGCTGCGGCAGCACGGGCCCGACCCTCCGGGGTCGACACGTTCGCGGCGTCGAGCACCCGCGACACGCGGAACGCCAGGAACGGTTTGGCCTCGGCCACCGCCTTCGCCAGACCCTCGGGATCGGTGCGGCTCATCTCGTCGGGATCGGCGCCCTTGGGCAGCCCCAGCACGTGGATCTCGATCTCGTGGCGCTCTTCCCACGCGTACACCTTCTCGGCCGCGTTCTGACCGGCCTCGTCAGCGTCGTACGCCAGGACGACACGCTTGGTGAACCGCTTGAGCGAACGGATGTGATCCTCGGTCAGCGCCGTGCCGCACGTGGCGACGGCTCGCGGGATGCCCGCACGGAAGAAGCCGATGACGTCGGTGTAGCCCTCGCACACCACGACCTCGTTGGACTGCACGATGTCGGCCTTCGCCCAGTTGAGGCCGTAGAGCGTCGCGCTCTTGTTGTAGAGCGCGTTCTCCCGGGAGTTCTGGTACTTCGGCCCCTCGGTGTCGGGCAGCTTGCGACCGCCGAACGCGACGGGACGGCCCTGATCGTCGAAGATCGGGAACAGGATGCGACCCCGGAAGAAGTCCTGCTGGCGTCCGGCCTTGTTGCGCATGCCGAGCCCGGTGTCGACGAGCACCGCGTCGGGCACCTTGAGCGTCTTCACCAGATCGTCCCAACGATCGGGCGCCCACCCGACCCGGAACTCGGCCACCATGTCCTTGTCGAACCCACGAGAGCGCAGGTAGGCGCGGGCCGCACCGGCGTCGGCGCCCGTCAGCAGGCGCTGGTGATACCAGTCGACGCTGCGTTCCATGACCGCGTACAGCTTCGCCTTCTTCTTGCGGCCCTCCCCCTGGTCGGGGTCGGTATACGTGAGCGTGATGCCCGCCCGTCCCGCCAACCACTCGACGGCGGCGGCGAAGTCGAGGTGCTCGATCTCGCGCACGAACGTGATGACATCGCCCGACTTCTGACAGCCGAAGCAGTAGTACAGGCCCTCGGCACCGTTCACCGAGAACGAGGGCGACTTCTCGTTGTGGAACGGGCACAGGCCCGACCACTGCCGGCCGACCTTGCGCAGCTGCGTGTGCTGGCTGATCACCTGCACGATGTCGCTCGCCGCTCGCACCCGGGCGATGTCCTCGTCGACGATGCCCATCAGCCGGCGCTCCCGGGACCATCGGGCGCCGCGGGGCCGAGCACAGCGTGGGCCCCAGCCAGACGGGTCGCCGGGACCCGGTAGGGCGAGACCGAGATTTCGTGCAGGCCCAGCTGGATGGCGATGGAGATCGACGCCGGGTCGCCTCCGTGCTCACCACACATCGAGAGACCGAGGTCGGGGCGTTGGGCGCGGCCGGTTTCGGTGGCGAGTGCCATGAGCCGCACGACGCCCGAGCCGTCGAGCGTCTCGAACGGACTGCGCGCAACGAACCCGATGCGGCGGTACTCCGGCATGAGCTGGTGGTCGAGATCGTCACGGCTGAAGCCGTAGGTGAGCTGCGTCAGGTCGTTGGTGCCGAACGCGAAGAAGTCGCTGTGCGTCGCGAGCGCCGACCCGATGAGCGCGGCCCGGGGTGTCTCGATCATGGTGCCGATGGGGACATCGAGGTCGACGCCCCGCTCGATGCCGACGCGGAAGAACGTGTCGCTGAGCACGGAACGCGCCCACTTCATCTCATCGGCGAGCGCCACCATCGGCACGAGGACTCGCACGTGGGGACGCGTGTCGCTCCCGTCGGTGGCGAGCACGTTGTCGGCGATCGCGTGGGCGATGCCCTCGGCCTGCGCGACCAGGAGGTCGGGACGGCTCACCGACAGCCGGACCCCGCGCACACCGAGCATCGGGTTGTGCTCGACGTGCGCCGCCCCGAACTCGTGCACCGGAGCGTCGAGAAGTCGCACCGTCACGGGCGCCTGCCCGACCTCGCGTAGCAACGCCGCCAGGGTGGATCGCTGCAACGACGTCAGTTCGTCGAGCGCGCCGGCCTCGCCGGTCAGGCTGCGGGAGATGATGCCGGTGTCGTCACCCAGGAACTGGTGCTCGGTCCGGCACAGCCCGACCCCTCGAGCGCCGAGCGCGAGGGCGAGCACCACGTCGGCGGCCTGGTCGGCATTGGCCATGA
>CALMLJ010000100.1 GCA_937868025.1 uncultured Acidimicrobiaceae bacterium | reverse complement strand
GAGGTCAGCTCCTCCGGCGACGGGCCACGAGGGCACCGCCGATCGCCACGAGGGCGATGCCGAGACCGACGAGAGCCACCGTGTTCTGGCCGGTCCAGGCCAGGCTGCTGCCGCTGCCGCCGGCACTGCCGCCGGTACCGGTCACCGGACGCTTCGTGACGGTGAACGTCTCCTCGGTCATGCCGCACTTGTGAGCGACCCGCTTGCCGGCGGAGGTGACCAGCGTCTCGACGAAGGTGTAGACACCGGGCGTTGCCGGGGTGAACTCCGGCGAGGGATGCTCACCGTTCCCCTTGATGGCGTAGCTCGCGGTCGCAACCTTCGCTGCCGATTCGCAGGTGATGTCGGCGGCGCTGGTGTACGGCCCGTAGAGGGTGACCTCGATGTTGGCGTCCTCGTCGGGGTTGAGCCCGCTGACGATGCCGATGTCGTGGATCTTGGTGCCCTCGACGATGGTGGTCGCCGACGCCTTGGTGGTGATGCTGAGGCTGCGGGTCGTCTCCTCGTCGAGCCCACACTCGTGCTGCACGCTGTCGCCGTTCGCCAGCACCAGCTTCTCGACGAACGTGTAGATGCCCGCGCTGGTCACGGTGAACTCCGGCGACGGGAACTCGCCATTGCCGGTGACCTCGTAGCTGGCGCTCGAGACCTTCGTCTCCTTCGAGCAGGTCATCGCGGCTCGGGTCTCGTACGGCCCGTAGAGGGTGACCTCGATGGTCGCCTTCTCGTCGTCGGCGAGACCCGTGACGATGCCGACGTCGTGGATCTTCTCGTCGGGTCCGATCTCCTGGGCGCTCGTCTTCGTCTTGATGTTGACGACCCGGGTGGTCTCGTTGGTGATGCCGCAGGCGTGGGTTGAGAAGTCGGTGGTGCCGGGCACTGCCAGCGTCTCGACCCAGGTGTAGAGGCCGGGCTCGGGGACGACCACCGACGGAGAGACGTGCTCGCCGTCGCCGGTCACGTCGAAGGTGACGCTGCCGACGGTGTTGGTCGCATCGCACACCCAGGGGGTGGCGGTGGCCGAACCCGAGCGGATCTCGTCGAACGTGCCGATCGGCGCGGTTCCGAGGGCGAACGGCCCGTAGAGGGTTGCGGTCACCTTGGTGGTCTCGTCGTCGGCGAGCCCCTTCACGATCGCCGTGTCGGTCAGAGCGTCGCCCGTGCGGACGAGCGTCGAAGCCGTCTTGGTCGTGAGATCGATGATCCGGAACGTCTCCTCGGTCTGGCCGCACTCGTGGGTGGCGCTGCGCCCGTCGGGCGTCGTCACGGTCTCCACGAAGGTGTAGATGCCGGCTTCGGTCGAGGTGAACGCCGGGGACGTCTTCTCGCCGGGTCCGGTCACCTGGAACGACTCGTCGAACACCGGAGTGTTCGTGCAGACGATGTCGTCGACCGTGTCGAACGGACCGTAGGCCTTCACGTTGACGGTCGCCGTCTCGCCGGACTTGAGGCCGCCGATGACGGCGGTGTCAGCGATGGGATCGCCGACGTTGCCGCCCTGCTTCGTCGCCTGGGTGGCGATGGTGAGGCCTTCCTTGTTGCCGAACGTGAACCGGTGGGTCGTGCCGTGGGCCAGGTCGCCCGACACCTGCGGGGTGGGATCCTCGGGAGGGAGGTAGCCCGCGGGCGGCGTGACTTCGGTGGCCTGGTAGTCGCCGGCCCAGACTGGACCGACCACCACGGGGGTGAGCTGGCTGTACCAGAGGCCGTCGTCGTCGGCGGTGCCGAACGTTGCGTCGCGGCCGGGGCCGGGGATGACTCCGTCAGCGGTCAGCGACGACGCTACGTCGTCGGCCGTGCCGTATGCGCCGTCGGCTCCGGGACCGTAGGGGCCTGCATTGTTGACCGATGCTGCCGGGGCGGCGGTGCCGTAGTCGCCGTCATTGTTGCCGTCTCGTCGGACGACGAAACCGGCGCCGGCGAGCGGCGACTGATCGACTGCGTCGAGCTTCACGAGCTCGAGCTGAGTGGTCTGCACGACAGCGTTGGCAAGCGGAACCCGAACTCGCTGGAGCGGCTGGAGTTCGAACGTGTAGGGCGGAGCGGGAACGTGCCCACTGGCGGCCGCCGTTGCGGCGTCCTCGGTGATCGTGATCGTGCGGGGCGTCGGGGTCACCAGCACCTCGTTGGTGTTGCCGTCAGCGGCGACCGTGAGGTTGCCGTAGGAGTTGCCGAACGCGGTGTCGGTGACGTTGAACACGATCCCGGCGACCGGCTGGTACGCCGGGTTGGTGCTGGTCTTCGCGACGCTCGCGTACGCAACGGCCGGGGCGGGCTCAGCGGTCGCACCCGTAGGGAGCGCCTGCATCAGTCCGGCGACCACCATGTTCTGCTCCGACCCGTCCACAGGAACCTCGTAGATCGCGTTCGATGCGATCGTGTGGATCTGACCGAGGATGCCCGTCGACTGGTTGTTGTCGGTGGGGGTCCAGCGGGCGTAGACGGTGCCCTGACCAGCGTCAGGGTTGAGGCCGACGGTCCCGGCGGGAAGGATCGAGCCGAAGCCCTGATCGAACGACCACTCGATGGTGCCGCCGTTGGAGACACCCCATTCGCTCATGTCGAAGTAGCCCGAGGCGTCAGCGCCGTTGGAGGCCGCCAGTCGCACACGTGCCACGACCTGCTGACCGACCGGGCCCATGCCCTGAACGATCGTGGTCTCGGTCGTGTACGGACCCGGCTGCGCTGCGAACTTCTGCCAGAAGTCCCAGGCCGACTGCGCGATCAGGACCGCGGCCGATCCGCCGACGTCGGCGTTGTTGAGCACGGCGGTGGGGCCGCCGGCGTCGGACACGAGGAACGAGCCGGGTCCGGTCGGGGCACCCACGCCGGCCGGGTAGGCCGTCTCCCCAGGAAGGCCGAGCTGTGCGGCGCGGTAGTGGGCGACAGCGGCGAGGCCGGCCGAACGCGTTGCGAAACCGGCGGCGCCGTACGCGGCCTGGCCGAACAGCTTCTCCCACTGGTACCAGTTCACCGCCGGCGCGAGGATCGGATCGTTCTCGACGGTCGGGTTGGACTGCTGGACGTAAGCGCCGGGAGCGGGGTTCGGCGCGGCACCGGCGTGCTCGATGCAGAAGCCGACGGTCTCGAAGATCGTGCCCATGTTGAGGCCGTATCCGCCGAGGTAGGCAGCGGGGCTGGCGCTGGTGCCGTACTGGACGTTGCGGACACCGGCGAACTTCCAGGCCTGGGACAGCCCAATGGCGCCGGCGGGCTGGTCGTCCGCCAGGGTGAGCGGCAGGATCGCCCCGACGAGGGCGACCACCCCCACGATTCGAAGGGCACGCTGGCGTGCCGAAGTCCGGACGGTATTCATGCTGGGTACTCCTGGTGGTTGGTTGATTGGTCGCATGACTGGCTCGGCCGCACTGATGCACGGGCTCGAAAGGAACATGCGTAGACAGGCGCCATCGCGGTGCTTGTCGTTCCGAGGCCGCAGGCGCGGCCGAGGATCTGGGTTGAGTGCGGCATCATTCGGCGGGCCGCAGATGCCAGGCGATGAGTCGGAGCTCGTCGAGGGAACGGATGAAGCTCTCGTCGTCGGAGGGGTCGATCCACGCGACGTTTCCCTCGGGCCGACGGCGGCTCGTGAACGGCTCGTAGTCGACGGCGATGAGCACGAGAAGCGGTAGTGAGAAGCTCCAGTGCAGATCGGGGTCGTCCCCGTCGATGAAGGATTCGACTGGGATGTTCTTCGGACCCATCAGCGTGGTGATCTCGGCCTCGGTGCACGTCGCCGGATCGAACGGTGCCGGGAGTTGCCGCTCGGTGGCAGCGAGGAGGATCGTGGTCTGCGCCAGTTCTGCGATCCGCACCGAGGCCTTCCATCGGGCGATGAGCGCCTGGTCGTCGCCGGCGAAGTCAGACGGGAGGTCGTAGTCGCCACCTGCTTCGGTGACGATGACCGTGACCAGTTCGCTGAGGTCGTCCGCGAAGGTGACGACCTC
>CALMLJ010000099.1 GCA_937868025.1 uncultured Acidimicrobiaceae bacterium | reverse complement strand
GGCCGGATGCGGGCGGCGGAGGCGCTGGTGCGGTGGCAGCATCCCGAACGTGGGCTCCTCGCCCCGGGGGCATTCATCGCCCTCGCCGAGGAGAGCGATCTGATCGTCGAGATCGGCGACCACGTGCTGGGCGCCGCACTCGCCGAGGCCCGGGCGTGGCAGCTGGCGGTCGGCGACGACCTCGCCCCGGCCGTCAACGTCAACCTGTCGCCCCGGCAGCTGCTCGACCCGACGCTGCCGGAACGGATCGGTGACCAGGTCCGGGCGGCCGGCCTGCGTCCCGAGCTCCTGATCCTGGAGATCACCGAGGGCGCCCTCATGGCCGACCCGGCGATGGCGGCGCAGAACCTCCGTCGGCTGAGCGAGTCGGGGGTCCAGCTCGCGGTCGACGACTTCGGCACCGGGTACTCCTCGTTGGCCTACCTCCAGCAGTTCCCGATCGACTTCCTGAAGGTGGACGGCTGCTTCGTGAACCAGATGCTCGACCGGTCCGATGCGGGCCTCGTCGACGCGATCGTGCAGCTCACCCACACGCTCGGCCTCACGCCGATCGCGGAGGGGATCGAGTTCGCGTCGCAGGTGGAGCGGCTGCAGGCCATGGGCTGCGACCTCGGGCAGGGGTACCACCTCGACCGGCCCCTCGATGCCACGACGGTGCGCGAGCGGATCATCGCGAACGCCGGGGGACCCACGTCGCTCCGCCTCGATCCGATCTGCTGAAGATCGCTATCTCTGCACGGAAGTGGTGACGAGCGGTCGAACCGTGGTTACCTTGCCCAGGGTTGCATGAATCGCACCGAAACGCATCGTGTTCTGGAGGGTGGAATGGCAAGAAGTAGCCGGTGGAGGGACGCCGCGGCGCAGGCGCAGTCGCAGCCCGCGTCGCCGGCCCCCGACGCCCCGGCCCACCCCATGCCGCCGGTGAACGCGCCGGTCGCCGGTCCGCCGATGCCACCGTTCGCCCCGCCGGTTCCCGTCGCCGGGCCGAGCCCGCGGATCAACCCGTTCGCCCCTCCGGCCCCTCCGGCCCCGCCCGCCGCCCCCGTAGCGGCGGTGGCGTCGGCGTCCGAGCTGCCCGAACCGCCAGCACCGTCAGCACCGTCAGCGACCCCATCGCCGCCTCCGACGTCCTCGGCGCCGACGGCCGGCTCGCCGGTCGAGGCCGATGTCGCCGAGTTGCGGGCGACGCTCCAGCAATTGCAGACCACGGTGTCGGCGCTCGTCGAGCGGTCCCACGAACCGTCGGTGCCGACGGGCACCCCGGCCACTGATCAGGCGTCGCGAATCATCGTCATGGCGAACCGGGCCGCAGAGTCGACCCTCGAGGAGGCTCGTGCCGAGGCTGCGGAGATCCTGGCCGCCGCGCAGGCCCACAGCGTCGAGATCATCTCGGCGGCGCGTGAGCTCGCCGACCAGGAGTTGGCGGCCGAACGGGTCCGTGTGGCTGCGGCCACCTCGGAGTGGACCGAGCGTCGGGCGCAGATCTCCGCACACCTGCGCGACCTCGACGCGGCGTTGAACGGGTACCGCGACGGGCTCGGCGAGACCGCCACCGCCATCCGCGAGGCGGCCGTTCGCCTCGAGGCCGAGCGGGCCGAGCCGCCGGTGATCGACGAGTTGCCGGCCCCGGATCCGGCCGCCTTCGTCAGCGCCCACCTCGCGCCGAACCCCGATGCGGTGGTCGACCTGACCGACGCCCCCGAACCCGGCGCCGTTGCCGACACCTCGGGTGACTCGGCCGATTCGAGCGATTCGGCCGATTCCACCGACGAGCTCGCAGCGTCACCGCGGACGAGCCTGTTCGGTGGTGCGGTCGCCACGGGGGCGCCGGGCGGCCCGCTCGCCGCCGAGGCCCCTGCCGACGCTGCGGTGGTGCCACCGGAGCCGCGGGTGGAGGACGATGCGCCGGTGGAGGAGCCGCCGTCGCGCAACCTCCGGCCCGGTCTGTTCGGCCGCTGAGCGCACGCGACGCCGGCCGGGCCCGTGCCAGGTCATCGGCACCTCGGAGAACCGGTTGCATCGGCAGATTCGGCCGTTAAGGTTTGAAACGTTGTGAAAGGCACTGAAAGTGCTCACTCGTCTCGGAGGACCCTATGGCAATCGGATCTCGACGCAAGCAGGTGGCGGCTTGGGACCGGTCGACGGGCCCCGCGTTGCCCGCTCCGCCCGCCGTTGCGCAGCCGACCCCCGCTGTGACCCCCGCTGTGACCCCCGCGCCCCCGCCCTTCGTCCCGGCGGCGGTTGCGTCTCCGGCCGTCGCCACGGCGGCTGCCGCGTCTGGGGCCACCCCGATGAACGCCGCGGCACCGAGCAGCGCCGAGGCCGACGTCGCCGAGCTGCGGGCCGCCGTCGGCGACCTGCAGGCGCTGGTTGCGACGCTCCTGGAGCGTCCCGCCGCAGCCGCTCCGGTGGCTACTCCGGCCGCCGTGCCCGTCGTCGGCGCCTCCCGATCGTCGATCGAGGCGTCCGACACCGCTGCACGCATCATCGTCGCCGCGAACGAGGCGGCCGAGGCGGCAGTGATGACGGCCCGTGCCGAAGCCGACCAGATCATCGCCGCAGCGAAGGTCAAGAGCTTCGAGATCGTCGGCGTCGCCCGCGACCTCGCGGACAGCGAACTGACCGCGGAACGCAACCGGGTCGCCACCGCCACCGAGGTGTGGAACGGCAGCCGTGCGACCCTCGCGGCGCAGCTCGCGTCGCTCGATGCCTCACTGTCGGCGTACCGAACCGAACTCGCGGCGACCGCCGGTGCCGTCGCCGACGCGATCGCCCAGCTCGGCGATGCGGTCCCGGCCGGTGACGTCCCGCCTGGCGCGGAGAGTTCGAATGCGGCCATGGCCGCTCCGGTTCCCGGCGACGCGCCGATGCGCAGCAGTCGCTCCGGCAGCGCGGTCTCGGCTGGCCCGAGCGCAGCGTTCGCCGTCGGCTCGACCCACCAGCAGCGCGCCGGGGTCTTCGGCCGCTGATCTCCGACATCCACACTGGCGACCGGGGCCTGTCCCCGTTAGCTTGACGTGAGTTCCGGTGGCGCGGCGGGTGCGCTGTCGGGATGGATCGAGACGGCGGACAACGGCGGGGCCGGCGGGCCTTGCCCTCGATAGGGGGCGCATGGGCGCAGCGATGTGGGAGAGCGATCTGTCGCCCCATGGGGTGACCCTGACGTTCGGAGCGGTGAGCGCCCGGATCGCGCTCGAGGGGAGCGTCGACGTCGCCACCGGGGTAGCGCTCGTCGACGCCGCCACCAGCGCCGTCTCCCGCTTCCGATTCCTCGATCTCGACCTCGCCGCCGTCACCTCCATCGACGGGCCGGGTGTCCGCTCACTGATCAAGATCAAGCGGTTTGCCGACGCCTACGGCGCCATCGTCTCGGTGGTCGAGGCGTCGCCGATCGCGGGGGAAGCGCTCGTGGCGTCGGGACTCGACGCCGACCTCGGGTGGACCGGCTCGGACCGTCCCGTGCCCGGCGGGTAGGAGCCGTCGGGCGAGGGTCGGGGAATCATCCGATTTCGTGACTCCCGATGTTTGGGGTCGCCGACGTGTGGGCATCAGGTCCACAGCAAGGGTTTCTCCCAGCCCTTCCCGCACAGCCCGAGAAGCCCCCCGTTGTGAGCAGCGGGGGGCTCTCTCGTTCTCCCGGCCCCTCGGGGTGACTCAGCGTCGAGCCGGATCCTCGTCGACGGGATCGGCGAGCGAGAAGTAGCCCTCCTCCTCCTGGCTGTTGTGCAGCACGAGGATGGCGTGGATGCCGTACAGCAGTCGGCACAGCTCGGCTCGTTCGACCGAGGTCGGTGTCTCCCGGTCCCCGACGTCGTCGAGCGTCATCTCGAGCCGATCGGTCAGCCTGCGGAGTTCGAGGTGGGTGCGCGCCATCAAGGCTGTGGGCTCGTCGCCGTCGAGGACCGCGTCGAGTCGGGGGTACAGCTCGTGCGCTTCGGCGACCTCGTGGGGGAGGAGCTCCTCCCGGAGGACTCGGAGCGCCCGTCGCGCCGACTCGGTGTCGGCGTCAGGCAGGGTCAGAGCGTCGGCGAGCCGGAGGAGGAGGTCGAGCTGGGGCCGGAGCCGGTCGTGCTCGCCTCCGAAGTGGCGCATCACGTCGGCGTCGTCATCGCCGAGTGCCTCCCGGCGCCGGGGGTCGGTCGCAGCGCGGACGGCGTTGAGGATGACCGCCACGTCGATGACCTCCTGGGTGACTGCTCCCCAGATGGGTGGGAGGAACCCGAACGCCGCAGCGACCATCGCCGCGACCGACAGCGCGACCCCGATGCCGGCGCTCTCGCGGGCGATGCGTCGCGACCGCTGCGCGATCTCGATGCCGTCGGCGATCCGATCGATGCGATCCACCAGGATCACGACGTCGGCCGTCTCGGTGGCCACGGTTCCGCCCCGACTGCCCATGGCGATGCCGACGTCGGCCGCCGCCAGCGCAGGAGCGTCGTTGATGCCGTCGCCGACCATGGCGGCGACACCACCGGCGGCGCGCGCCGAGACGATGGCGTCGAGCTTGTTCGCCGGCGTCGCGCCGGATCGGATGTGCTCGAGCCCGACCAGGGCGCCGACCGCCCCGGCCGGTGCGGCTCCGTCACCGGTGAGCAGCACGATGTGTTCGACCCCGGCGCGCCGGAGACGGCGAATGGTGCGGGCCGCCTCCGGCCGGGGACGGTCGGCCAGCACGATGCCGCCGGCGGTGCTGCCGTCGATCTCCACCAGTACCACGATGCCGTCGAGCCGGGCGGCGAGGCGTGTCGCCCGTTCGCAGATGGGATCGTCGTCATCGATCCAACCGGGCCCGCCGACCCGCACGGTGCGTCCGTCGACGGTTCCCGTCACTCCGGC